>JBBSYZ010000001.1:0-7555 GCA_038045005.1 Nanobdellota archaeon
AGAGGGATTGCATTCGGCCATCGTGTTTGCCAACGATTCGGCAAACAACATCAACGACACCATCAACATTTCATTCACCGTTGATTTAACTGCGCCGTCCGTAACATTCATTGCTCCAGTAAATGGAGCATCTGTAAGTGGCACCCAAATCATTCAAGCTAGAGTAATTGATAACATAACGGCAGTAAATTCAGTTATCTTCCAGTTCACTAATGGGACTAACCCGTTCAACAGAACAGCCAGCAATACTTCTGGAACCTGGAATCTGTCGATAGATACCACTTTGCTCCCCGAAGGCGCGCAGACCATCACTGCATATGCAGATGACTTCGCAGGAAACGTAAATGATACAGAAAGCTTAGGCATCACGATAAACAATGTTGTGGTTACCGTTCCGGGTGGAGGAGGCGCACCGCCGGGAGGGGGGGGAGGAGCTCCGCCGAAAGAAGTTCCCCCAGCTAAGCCGGTCTGCGGTAACGGGGTATTGGAAAACGGAGAACAATGTGATTCTGGAGAAGGATGCGCCGGTAACTGCAGATGTGATGCCGGCTACCAAACCATCCGCAGTGTAGATTGTGAACAACTGCCTCATTGCGGCGATGGAATGGCGGGAGAAAATGAAGCCTGCGATGGTGCGGATTTGAAAGAGCAGTCCTGCGCAAAATTAGGCCACGCAAAAGGAGATTTATCCTGCACTCCCGACTGTAATTTTGATATTGAGGGTTGCGTTACTTATGAAGAATTATATCGTGCTGCGGATGCAGAAATTGAGAAGACCATTAAGGAACTAAAAGGGATCATACCGCTAAAAACAAAAGAAAAAATAGATTTAGCCAAAAATTTAGCCTTGCAAAATAGATACGAAGACGCTCAGAATTTATTAACAGAAATTCAAAGCGAATTGCTGAAACTTAAACTAAAACAAGTAGTGCAGACCGGTAAAGGGATTCTTCTTGACTTGGGCGGAGTGCTGAAAGATTACAGCACTTACTGGCTGCTGTCCGGCATGGTGATACTTACTGTTCTCGCCGGGTATTATGTGAGAGACCTGCCAATAAAAGAATACCTTTACAAACTTAAACCGATTCCGCAAGTGAAAGTCGAACCGTCTGCGGTAACGATGCCGTCAGGCAGTATCGTACAAAAACCGCTGGATGCGTGGGGCAGAAAGAGCTATCTGGACTTACAAGAGCAGTTGCGGCGGTTGGATCAGATGATACAGGAAGTTCCAATTGCAGAACCTAAAGCCAAAGCATTAAAGCTTACTTCGTTAAGAGACGATTTCCTGCTGAAGAAAAAAACTGCGGTCGTCCAGATAAAAGATTTAGCGGAATTGGAACTGTGGGCTGGACAGATGATAGTATTACGAACTCCAGAACACAGGATTAAAGAGATTATTAGAAAAACCACCAACTTCACTGATGCGCAGATTACTGCGGTTGTGGAAAAAATTAAGGCTGCAGAACTGCTCCGGAAAAAATATGGAACAGACCATAAGATTGTCAGCCGGCTAAAAGAATTTATCCATTTGGAATCTGAAAATGGCGCTTCCCCGCAGCAGATTATTTCCGATTTGATCAGGGAAGGCTGGGACGAAAAGACCATAAAACCGTTTGTTCTGGCTCACTATGCATAATTATGCATAATAAATCACCGTAAACTTTATATAGCCGTCGTGCCTCTTTGAAGAGCGTAGCTTAGTTAGTAGTAATCAAAAGTGATCAAATTAAGATTAATCGAAATGAGAGGGTGAATAATCATGGAGGAGAAAGGCAAAAATTATTCTAAGGAACTGCTGGGGAAGACTATCGTATCCAAATCAGGAAAAAAGTTCGGCGAGGTGGGCGACCTTATTTTTGAAGTCGGGTCAGGAGAATTGATCCACTTATTGTTGAAGAATCCCACTTCATACACCGACCGCATGGAATTAGAGAAGACTAAGGATGGAAACATCTTGATACCCTTCTCCGCAGTCATCGCCACTGGAGATTACATCGTAGTGGCTGAAGAAGATATCGTTTAATTTTTCATATCCTTTTTTTAGTGATTTTTATTTTGATCACTTAGTTTTAGAATACATAATAATAAAAAAATAATAAGATTAAAAAACTACCGCCTGAAAATCACCTGTTCTTTCTTCGGCCCGTTGGAAACGGCAACAACTTTGCCTTGAGCATACCTTTCGAAAAGATTTATCGCTGACTGCAGGCTGCCAGGCAGATCCTTGAATTTTTGTACCTCGCTTAGGTCTCCGTACCCATGGAATTTGGTGTATTCTGGTTCTACCTTACGCAAAAAATTGCTGTCGCGGCTGAATTCGATCCACATGCCGGAAGAGGGATGCACATATCCGCAGCAAAGCTTGAATTCCTCTATTCCTGCCAAGCAGTCTGCTTTGGTCAAGATTAGCTTTACGTCCCGGCCGTTGATCATCTGCGCGTATCGGGCAGCCATCGCATCGGTCCAGCCTATCCTTCGGGGCCTGCCGGTGCTGGCGCCAAATTCTCCGGCAGCCAGCCTTATGCCGATCGCTTGGGTAAGCTCATCTTCTGAATTCACCAACTCTAAGATTTTTTGATCGCGGAAGTCGTATTTTATTTTGTCTCCTTCTTTAGTAAATTTAATAGTATATCTACTCAATTCATTTTCTTTAGCCCTGTTTTCTTCCTGACAATATTCTTCTCCAGCTTTTCCAGCCAATTCCGTAGGAAAGGGACCGCCGCCAACCCGGGTCATGAACGGAAATTTAACCACGCCTAAAGCCAAGTCCACATCTCTGGCAGATAGCCCAACGCCGGCAGCAGTGCCGTTCAATGACGGATCGGAAGAAGTTACATATGGATAAGTGCCAAATTCGATGCTTAACAGCAATCCCTGCGCCCCCTCCAGCAAAATCTTCTTGCCTTCACGCAGATGAGCGTGCAGCTCCTTCACCGTGTCGGTAACGTAAGGCTTAATTCTCTGCGCCAGCGGCTCTAATTGCGCCATCATATCTTCAACTTCTCTTGTAATTTGAGAGGGAGATCTAACCAAAAGTTGTGTTCCTTCTAAAATATATTTAAGCCCATTTTCCGTCGCCGCATCTAAAAACATACCTTTCCGTATTTTTTTGTGCAGGATATCCCGGTCATATAAGTCCCGGACCATGATCCCTTTTCTGGCAATTTTATCAGCATAACAAGGGCCGATACCCCTTCCAGTGCTTCCTATTCCACCGTTTTTCAGAGATTGGTTGTTAGCTTGGTCACGGCCGATATGATAAGGCATCACTACATGGGCATCCCGGCTGATCCTTAGCTTATCGCAGTTGATGCCGTATTCAGCCAATCCGCCTATCTCTTCCACCAAAGCAGGGAGATTTATGACCATGCCGTTGCCGAGAATGGTGATCTTATCATAAACCGCACCAACGTTCAGCAGATGCAGGATTATTTCTTTGTCGTCAAAAACTAAGGTGTGGCCGGCATTGCTTCCGCCGGTCCCGCGGGCGACTACGTCAGCCCATTCCGCAAACATATCCACTACTTTGCCTTTTCCGGTATCGCCCCACTGCTGGTCGACCACCGCCACCACTTGAGTATTGTAAGTCAATAATTTTTCCAGAGCCATGATTTGTACCCCCCACAAATATTGTCAATAAACTATCAAAAAAGCAAGGCATTTTAATAGTTTATATTATTTAAAATAAATAATGAAAAATGAATGAACTAATGAATAATCTGGAAAAAATGACCATTCAATTCTTTTCTCCCGGCTTGAACTCTTCATCCATCTTCTGGAGATAATCTTTTACTCTGCTTACCACCGAAGTCAAGATGAAACTCTCTATCTTTTCCTCAAATATTTCCGACAGGCTGTTAAACTCGGTGATCCGATAAAGATTGGCATTCGTCTCGATCAGGTGTAAATCTTTCAGTCTTTTTAACTGCCTGCGGATGTTGGAAGAAGCGATGCCCAGCATCGGCAATCCGTTGCTTTTACGCAAACCCATGACATTATTTTTAATTTCCTCCGAATGCAGTTCTTCGCGGTTTTGTTTTGCTTTCAATAGGACATGAAAAACGTCCACCACTACATCGCGTGAATCTCCCGGCTGGAGCAATCCCATCGATAAACAAAATTTACGCACTAATTCACGATCATTCATGGTCGGCTTTTCATAACGGCGCAGAGTAATTTCTGCTAACGGCGTATCTCGGCTTATTCTTGGCATTTTCAATACCTCTTTTTTTTGTTTTGTACTTGTTTTATTTGTACTTTTTTATGGATGCAGATAATAAAAAGTGATGTTTTTTCCTTTTTTATCTGATTTGTCTAATCGTGCAAAATACATTCTTTCTAACTGGACGGTATCTCCTTCCCGCGCATTTTCTAAATCTTTTTCACTCAATCCTCTGACTACTGCCCCGTCATCAAGCACCACTTCTATTTTTGGCAGCTTCTTATCGACCGGCAGCCAGTGGATTATCAGGCCTTTATTGGCAGCATTTTTGTAGTTTTCATAATCTTCTGAAACGAATTCCCAAGCTTTTCCATTAACGATAAAGTTGCAGTAATCCATCAGGCGGTGAATTTTGCCGGGGCTTAATATCCGGAAATCATCTTGAGCTATGTATACGCTGCCGTTTGCCGAAAAAGTTCTTTTCCCGCGTTTAGGGTAATCCGGATGCAGATTGATGTTAACTTCTTTTTTGGGCGCCCCTTTGATGCTTATCTCTACCGGATCTTTGACAAAGAAATAGCGGTTCGCATTCGGTTCGACCACTTCACGATTGAAAGCATTCACCATTTTCCAGAATTCTTCTTTGGTCACGCTTTTATCGGTCAAGCTCAGGCCGATTTCAACAGCAAATTTCCTGAATGCTTCCGGTTGATAACCGCGCCTCCGTAAAGCAGGAAGGAAAGGCAGTCTTGGATCGTCCCAGCCAGTGTATTCCTTACGTTCGATAGCCATTCTGGTTTGGGTAGTACTTAAGGTAAACCCTTCAAAATTGATTCTTCCCCAATGCTTGTATTCTGGAGCTTTCCATCCCAGCAGTTCCATGATCAGGGCTTCTTTCTTGGCATTGTCAGCGTGATCTTTGCCGTTCAGAACATGGGTTACGCCCAAATCATGGTCATCAACAGCTACAGAAAATACCATCAGTGGCCAGACGCGCTGTTCTTTTCCGGTTTTAGGATGAATATGCTCATTGATGCGCATTATCGCAAAATCTCTCATGGCCGGATTTTTGTCATGGATATCCGTCTTCAGCCGCAGCACCGCTTCTCCTTCTGCATATCCGCTGAACATTTTTGCATAGCGAAGTTTGTTATCCTTAAGGTTTATTTCCCTGCAAGGACAGGCCGTAGCATTGTTTTTTAATTCGCGCCATTCGTCGGCATCGCAGGTGCAGACGTACGCTTTGCCTTTATGCACTAACTGCTCGGCAGAATCATAATATATTCCCAATCTGGAAGATTGCACGATCACTTCAGCGACTTTGTTGTCTGTCAGCCAGCGGATATCTTTCTCGATGAGCCGGTACGCTTCTGGATAGATGTTTTCCGGATTGGTGTCTTCTATCCGCAGAATGAATTTACCATTATACATTTTTGCGTATTCGTAGTTCAGCGAAGCGCCGTAAGCATGCCCGATATGCAACGGCCCCGAAGGGGAAGGAGCCATCCTTACCACCACTTTTCCTTTCTTAGCGTTAGGGAGTGATTTCATGGGGCCTTCGACCGTTTCTTCTTTTTTCTGGTGAAGAAGTTCTGGGGCAATTTCTTTCAATTTCTCTTTGATCTGGTTTAAAGACAATCGTTCAACTTCCGGCATTATCCTTTCGATCTCTTTCAAAACTTTGGGGACATCTTCTTTTAATTTTGGATCTTCCCGCAGCACTAATCCTAAAACCACATTCTTATTTACTTTGCCATTGAATCCTAAAGCGTTATTAAGCGCATATTTTAGAATAATGGTTTTCATTAACGATTAGAATATAGGATACATTCTTAAATTTTTTGATTTATATTTCTGGGCCTGGCTATTTTTGCTTGTTTCTGTGGGAAATCTTAGAAACTACCCAGCTTGTGCCTGCGCCCAAAGTTCCGGCAAGGATATCATTTTGCGCATCCCATTGGTCGCCCTGCATGCCTAAAAAACCACTGCCAAACCGATTGTCATTGGTAACGACAACTGCAAGATATTCAATGATTTCATAAATTGCCTTAAAGGAAACGATGATCAGGAAAGGGATCAGGTAACTCCAGATATGATTTATGTTCAGCTTTCTGGAGACGAATTCTCTGAGAGGAAAATAAAATACCGCGCCGAAAAGGAAGTGCACCAATCGATCGTAATGATTCCTGCTAAGGTCAAATAATTCTCTTAACCATTCAAAAAGAGGCATCTTGCTGTAAGTATAGTAACTGCCAATAGTATGCAGCACCATAAAAACAAACAAAAGGATATAGCTGGTATTGGAAAACCGGAATTTTCGATAAGTAAAAACCAAAAATATAATACCAAGCACGGAGAGAAAATTTTCAGCAAGCCACACTAGCCTATTGGCCGGATTTACGGCCAAGACTGCCCAAAATATAGAAAATATGCCCAATAAAATAATCGGAAGAAAATCTTTTTTCTTTAACTTCACTAGAATCTTCCCCGTTCCACCAGCCGTTTCATTCTTTTGACGAATTCATCCGCCTCTCTATAATAAGTATCATAAGCAGAACCTTTGATTTCTTTAATTTCTCTGTGGGTGATCATTTTACTTAAATGGTAGAATTTACGCATGGTTTCAACATATTTTTTTTCTAACTGCTGATTTTTGACAAAAACCCGCTCCAGCATGTCTGCGACGTGTTCCGGCGTGGGCGGCACTTCCTTGGCGCGCATCAGAGCGGCATGAGCCGCGTCGATGACTGCCCAGTAAAGATCTAAAGTGGCCTGGATTACGTGCCAGCGGGAATTAAGCAATGTCTGGGGCGCCCTGCCAAAATAACGCCAGATACTTTCCTCAGTAGGCCTTATTCTCCCTTTTTTTAAGAGAACCTGCAATGGCTCGAAAAAACCAGTATCCAGCATAGCCACGCCGTCACGCAAAATATTAACCACCACTGGGTCTCCCGCCTTGGCATATTCCCAAAAAGAAGTAAATGTCATAGAAGTAATATGGAGCTTAGGAGACGTCCTGACAATAAGCTTTTCTACGATGATGCGATAACCTTCTATCAAAGCCTCACTGATATGAAAACTAGTATCGTCAGTAATCACCAAAAGGTCAATATCGCTTTCGGGAGTGGTTTCCCGCCGCGCTGAACTGCCGAAAACCACTATGCCCATTAAAAAATCGCCCAACTCCTGCTTGAGTTCCTGCGCAAATTTCTGCGCAATTTTCATGTCCTCGGTGGGGTATTTATGAATATTCTCATTCTCTTTTTTATGAATTTTAAATTCCATTCCAACACTTATAAATAATCTGGGATTTATTAAGGTTTTGATACATATATTAAATGTCGTATCCTGAAACTATTTCCCTTCGGTAGAAAAATTCGTTTCATTTTATTA
>JBBSYZ010000002.1:0-6248 GCA_038045005.1 Nanobdellota archaeon
GTTTCATAACCCCAAAAAGCTTATCGTAGGGAAATAGTTTCGGGATAACACAGTATGGAAGACCTAGAAACAAATATAAACGCTTGGTTCTTTGTTTTACCCATGCGGCCCAGAACCGGATTCCTTAAGACTTATCTTTACATAGCCATATTCTTTGGAATCATCGGATTGACCGATACGATATTGTCCGTCCTGCTCTCTTTCACCAGCCCGATTTACGCTTATATCATCGGCGCAGCAGCTTTTCTCTTTTTCTTTTTTAATCTTGCAGCTATTGCAGCATTCAAGTATTCCCGGGCAGAGCGTATCGCTTACATCCTGCCGGTTTATCATCTCGTCAGCTATTTAGCTTTTTTTATGGTAGGTTTAGTATTGATTGCAGTCGGGCAGACTCCGGAATGGCTGCAGCTGATTTTAACAATCTGGGGAATAATCGCTTCTGTCTTTGAGATAGGGTTTAGTTTTTACCTGCTCAAGAAGCTGGATTTTTATGAGTTTCCGCTGCAGTGAAATCTTGTCACTGCTTATCAAACTCTTCCAACAGGGAATCATTATCCATCAGGACAGAATAATCGACATGGTCAAGCTTCTTTTCTTCAACAAACCTGATGAACTTTTTCTTTTTATCTTCATCCCAATTTTCGAATTCTTTAGCGGTCTTGCATAAATAATCAATCTCGCAGTGTCCGGCGCGCAGATCTTTGCCGTGCCGGGCCGGATGCAGGGGGCACAGAAAACGGCCATTTTCTTCGATCAGGTTCCTGCACACGCCGTGGCGCAGATCCATGGAGGGAAACCTTTCACGGAAAGCCTGAAATTCTTTCTCCGTCTGCGGAGCAGCATGCTTGAATTCCAAAGTATTCTTAAAAATAGCTTCTTTTATCTTTTCCTTGGATTCAAAGTCGTGGCCGCAGCAGCCCATACAGCCGCCGTTCATCTGACATAATATGCTGCTTGCGCTCATATGCTATAGCTCGCCGCAGTTAGTTTAAAAAACTATTCCTGTTTGGATAAACTAATCTTCAATCATTCACTGCCATATGGCTTCCAGCGCTCTTCCCATAATTTATGGACGGCCTCTTTTCCAAGCCGTTCAAGAATCTGGTTATACCAGTCGTTTTGCTTAGGGTTGATGTTTTCTTTTATATAATATACGTCCTCAATATCCATGCTCTCTAGTAATCCGTCAGATCCATTATCCTGATAATAATTGCCGCCCCAAAGTAAAGAATCATAATCATTGCCGTGGCTGAAATGATGATTGAAATCACATAGAATAAAATATCCGTTGATATGCATAAAAACTTTTGCCTGCGGACAGGAAGGAAGATTGGTGGTATCAACAACATACTTCTCATCAGCCATAGGTTCGATATAATCGGTGCTAATGTTTTTGATTGCCGGAGTATTGTCCGCGCTTGCAGTTTCAACTTCTGGCGTATTGTAAGCAGCAGTCCCGCAGCATCCGCTCATCCCGGCTACCACTGCTGCAATTCCTGTCCATCGGTTCAATGTTCTCATCTTATTTGCCTCCCTTGAATACTGGTTAAAATTCATCACACGGCTGATAGTTCGTCCATGAATCTTCGACGATGTCTTTCCCCGGATCATATTTCTGGTTGCCATTTACATCAACATACATCATGCAAAGATCATCAGAATCGGGAACAATGGTAACTCGGACCGGAAGTTCCATCCCCTCGTTGGTGAAATAAGTCCCAATCTTTTTGTTATGAAGCGTGTTGCAGCTAAGCGCGCTTAACGCCAACACCAACGCGCATAAGTTTTTTTTCATCTTCATCCGTCAGCTTTTTTAGATAAAATAAATGTTATTAATAGGATATTCTATTTAATAAAGATGATTATTCTGAAAGATATATATTTGCGGATATAAAACCGGAAAAGTAATCTGCTGGTCGGGTAAACTTCACATCTCTTCGGGAGCTTTTATGCCCAGCAGGTTCAGGCCATTTTCCAGCACCTGCCGGACGCAATCGACTAATAATAATCTCGCTTTAGTGTGATTTTTTTCTTCTGATAATACCGGACATTTATGATAGAACTCATTGAAGGCCTGGGCCAGGCCGATAAGATAAGTGGTTAGCAGGTGCGGCTTTTTCGTTTCTGCGGTTTTCAATACAGTTTCCGGAAACGCAGCCAACCGCTTCAAGATGGATAGTTCCTCTTCCAATGCCAGCATTTCAAAATTTACCGGGTAGGTCGGATGAAGATGATATTCATTTTTCGCTTTACGCAGCAGGGAACAAGCCCGCGCATGCGCATACTGCAGATAGGGTCCGGTTTCTCCTTCAAAGCTCAAAGACTCTTCGGGATTATAGACGATATCTTTGTCTGCGTCGGTCTTCAACATAAAGAACTTGATGGCTGCCAGGGCGATCTGGTCAGCACGTTCATCGGTCTTTTCTCCGGAAAGGTGCTGGTGGCGTTTTTTGATCTCTGTTTTTGCCATCGCCGCAACTTCGTCCATGATATCATCGGCATCAACGACGGTACCTTCCCGCGATTTCATCCTTCCCGTCGGAAGATTGACCAGGCCGTAACTTAGATGATACATCCCCTTGGCATATTCTTTTCCTAACAGTTCCAGGATCTTAAAGAGCTGCTGGAAATGCAGGCGTTGTTCTGAAGCGACCACGTACATCATCTGTTGAAACTTAAAATCGCGGTAACGCATCGTTGCCAAGTGCATGTCTTGGGTGATGTAGATGGAAGTATCATCCCCGCGCAATAAGATTTTATCCGGGAGCTTGAATTGCTGCAGGGGCGCAACTATCGCCCCATTCTTTGCATCCTTATGGAATATTCCTTTCTTCAATCCGTCGTACACCATCTCCTTTCCATGCATATAATAGTCAGATTCAGAATATTCTTTCTCAAAAGAGATGCCGAATCTTCGATAGGTCTCGGCAAAACCGGCCAGGACCCAGGAATTCATCTTTTTCCACAGGATTCTGGTCTCTTTATCGTTGCGTTCCCATTTCAGCAATAATTCCTGAGCTTCATTCTTGAGCAGCTCTCCCTGCTTTTCGCTTTCTTTGGCGTGTTTGGCGAACAACACATAAAAATCTCCTGCGAAATGGTCTCCTTTCTTATCTGGTTCTTTTCCCTGCCCCCATTTTTTATAGGCCAGCATGGATTGGCAGATGTGGATGCCCCGGTCATTGATGATATTTACCGGGCGCACCTCGTTGCCGACGAAAGAAAGTATTCTGCAGATCGCATCGCCTAAGGCCATGTTTCGCAGATGGCCAAGATGCAGGGGCTTGTTGGTATTAGGCCCGCAATATTCTATCACAATCCTTTTTCCTTTATGTTTAACGGGCCGTCCATATCTCTTGGCTTGTTTGTAGATGGAATGCAATGTTTCTTTTGCCAGATGGTGGTGCTTGATAAAAAAATTCAGATAAGGCCCGGCCACTTCAACCTTAGCGACAAAATCGGGGAGCTTTAATTTTCCCTTCAGCTTGTCCGCTTCTTCTTTCGCATTTTTTCCCAGGCGGAAGCAGGGGAACGCATAATCGCCTAACTTCGGATCGGGAGGAGTAACCACTAAATTAGCCAATTCTTCTGCCGATATTTTGGTCTCTTTATGCAGGATGGCAATAAGTTCTTCTTTGAAATCCATGTTTATTTAGAAACCAACCTATTTTATATACTTTGCTGGAAAGTGGGCTCTGTCCGGAAAGCCGTCCTGCCTGGCCAAGATGCGCAAGGAGCTAAGCCTTTGCTTGCACGTGGTTAAGCTGCTTTTTCCTTCTATATGCTGCGAGAAAAAGACGACTGAGCGGCCAGGGCGGATTTCATTTCGGACAGAGCCTGGAAAGTGGGCTCTGTCCTGAATGCGGTCAGCTGATCCATTCTTGGTGCAGTTCAAGCAGTCTGTCTTTTTCAATGGCGGTTCTTATGTCTTCCATAAGTTTATTGAAGAAAAATAGATTATGATAGGTAGCTAAAGTATAAAACAGGTATTCATTTGCTTTAGACAGATGGCGGATATATCCTTTAGAAAAATTGGCGCAGACGTAACAAGGGCAATGCTTGTCCAACGGAGAAGGATCATCTTTGAAACAATTGTTGACAATCCTGTACATGAACTTATTTTTCAATCTTCCGCCGCTTTTAGGCCCGATGAAGATGTAGCCTTCCCTGGCCAATCTTGTGGGAAGGACACAGTCAAAGGTATCCAAGCCTAACCGGGAGTAGGTAAACAAGTCATCTACCGCGCCGATGCCCAGCAGATGTTTCGGTTTTTCGTAAGGCAGAAATTTCAAGGCCTGTTTTACCAATCGCCTGCTTTCTTCTTTAGGGTCGCCAAAAATGCTGCCTATGCCGATACCCTGAAAAGGAAGGGAAGCGACGAACTTGGCACTTTTTTCCCGCAGCTCTTTGAAGCGTCCGCCTTGCACTATTCCGTATAAGGCCTGCCTGCCGTCTTTGTTCAGCTTGGTGAACTCTTTAAGGCTGCGCTTTTCCCAGTCATTGGTTCGGGCTAATGATATTTTAGTGGTCTCTTCATCAGCGCCGATGGCTAAGCATTGGTCAAAGACGAAAACAATGTCTGCTCCCAACTTACGTTGTATCTGCATGGATTTTTCTGGGGTGAAGAGATGCTTGCTGGCGTCTATGTGGGATTTGAATTCCACGCAGTCGTCATTCACGGTGCATAGATTATCTTTAAGGCTGAATACCTGAAAACCGCCGGAATCAGTGAAAGTAGGTTTGCCCCACCCCATGAAGCTCTGCAGTCCGCCTAATTTTTTCACCGTATCCGGGCCGGGACGCAGGTAGAGATGGTAAGTATTGCAGAGGATCGCATCAAATCCGATCTCATTAAGCTGCTGAGGAGTCAATGATTTTACGGTAGCCTGCGTAGCCACGGGAATGAAAGCCGGAGTCCTTATTGTTCCGTTGGGCGTGGAGATGATTCCTGTACGTGCCTGCGACTTCTTGTCCCGATGCTGTATGATGAAGGAAAACACATGATGGAAACTACTGGTTGATTATTAAGATTTACGGAAGAAAAATGTCGGGTAGGCATCGCAAGCAAACGAGTTTTTTTTATTGATCCAATCTTTGAAGCGATCATATCTTCACAGAATTATTCTGTTTATTCAGCAGGAATGATTTGACTTTTCCGCCGCAGAATGCCAGAATCAGTTCTTCTGTTTCTTTCACTACTTCTTTTTGCTTTGCCGGGCTTACCGGGGGTAGAAATTCAAAATGAATCAGCGCCGATTTTGAGCCGGGATTCAATGCCGTTTTCGCACTCTTCCAGTAATCTAATTTCGTCCCCAATACTTTTTTTGCGTCGCGATAGTACAGATCGTTTTTTCGCAGGGCAAAAGTAAGTTCTCCGGAGACATTTTTCACATCATCTGCGCTCACCGGCACGATATGTTTCAAGGCCAGATAACGCAGCAGGTTAGTGACTGCATCTTTAGCTACGACATTTTTGTGGTTTAACACTTTCTTCAGTAATTGTTCCACTGAAGTGTGGTGGTGTTTTGCTTCGTTACCGAATTCTTCCCGCGCAACCGTCCACGGCGCAATCAAATTATGCGTTTTATAGGTGTCTTTATTGAATGTCATTAACACGGCTCTCTCTATCTCTCTGAGGAGATGGCCAGCTTCTTTCGCTTTAGCTTGGTTATCGATGCCTGTCGCAAGAATAAACGCCGCCGTGAATTTGGGGTGCAGTTTCTGAAACACTTCAGATTTAATTGTAATCTTCATTTTTTATTTTTTTTTATATCGTGCCCGTTCTCTTCCGGCACGAAAAAATTTAAAATTCTTTTGAAAATATTTTTTACAGGGTGGGCATGCTTGATGCCGAAATGTATGGTCAGCTTATCAACATCATTGCGGATATCCTGCAGCAATCTCATCTTTTTCCGTTCGTAATGGATCCTGACAACCATGAGAATGATGTAAAGGCCAAAAAGCCCGCCGGCTAAAAGACTCAACTTGGTGAACAGAGATTGGATCATTTCCAGAAGCTGCTGCGGCAGCAGAATATCCTGGAGCTCTTCCTGGGCGGAAACTAACGCCGTCAGAAATAAAATCAAGAATAATCCCAGAACCTTCCAATTCTTTTTCATCCGCGACCTCTTTTATAGGTGATAATGTTTTAGAATGTATTTCAGGCTATTTATAGGTTTTGGTTGAAAGAAGCAGTGTCGTATCCTGAAACTATTTCCCTTCGGTAGAAAAATTCGTTTCATTTTATT
>JBBSYZ010000003.1:0-8234 GCA_038045005.1 Nanobdellota archaeon
GGTTCGTAAAGAGAAGCAGGGCACCCATCAGGGCAAATCGGCAATTGCGCTAAACGCCTATTAGACGCAGTTTTAATTGCGTTTAATAGGGTGTTTGGTCGTTAAAGCGAAATTGTAGTTATTATTCGTATTTGATATGTCCCCGCCCCGTCGAATAAGCCGCTTCTTATCTGTCTCCGGAAAGTTTTAAAAAGTGCCCGCAGTTTTAGAAAATATGCATCCCTTACACAAGATAGCCTCAGCTTTAGTCTTCGGCGCAGCGCTCACTTACGGAGCGTCAGCAGTCTATAAAGATACTAACCGCGATGGTCATGTACCGGCTGATGTTCGGGTCGACGATGCGCCCTTAATAGTTCTGGAAGAGATGATCGTTACGGTCGATCCTTATTTCTGCTACAGGGATGAGTTCAGCATCGGCAGGATAAAAGATCTGGCCGCTTTGACTTATACTAACCGGAAGTCGGCTTTCACCTGTGAGGAGCTTTTCGCTTATGATGGTATCGGCGGAAGCGCGGAATTCGCCAAAGAACTGCTCTCCATGAAAGATCCCGCCGGAGACCATCTCTTTCTAGGCCAGGATATTTTTGCGTATAAAGAAGCGGGCGGAACAATAGAGTACGCCAGAAAATTACTTTCCCTGACCGACAGCGGGGGGAAAAACGTGTTCCGTGGAGCCCAGCTTGCCCAGCTGTATCGCCTAGGCATCAGCGCGCCGGAAGCGTTAGCGTTCGAGGATACCGCCAAACCGGATGCCTTATTTATCTATCCTGCTTCCGATAACAATCCGGACCTTTACGGACGTTACGTCGGCGGCGTATTCCGGGACGCTAACAGCATCAATTTTTTCAATGAGGCGAAAAAAGCGTATGACCTGAAAGTGGAAGTTGTCGCGGAAGAAGATCAGTTTTACGCCCGGCTTTTATCGTCCGTGGAATTTGAGTACCTGCTCCTGGCCGGGCACGGAAGCGCAGATTCGCTGGCCTTAGGCACGGGGGAAGAAGATGAGAGACAGAAGATAGACATATATGACTTGGAGCTGGAAAATTATCTGCAGAATCTGGCCCCTAACGCAGTTATCTTTCTATATTCCTGCAGTACTGGGGAAGGCGGAGATAATGCAGTTAATTTAGCCAATACTCTAGCAAAGTGGGCGCATGGAAGAAAAGTCATTGCGCCCAAAGAGCCATTGTACACCAACAGGGTCGCAGTGAATTCTTTTTATCCTTTTGATGCCACCCTTACAGATCATGAAACCGGAAAGAGGGACATCACTTACACAGTTTTATTTGACCAAAAATCAGGTCTGACCGATTAAGACAATCATGGAACTGCATTTTAATCCCTACGATTTTGAGTATCGTATAGAAGACGGAATAACCTATTTCTATTTCTATGGGCGGACGATGGAAGGGCAGAAAGTGGCGGTCAAGCATCGCTATGCGCCGTTCTTTTATGCTGACGCTTCCGGCATCGATAAGCAAGAATTTGAAGAGAAAATAAATTGTTTAGTCCTGAAATCAGGCTCGGAGCCGGCAAAAGCGGCCGGGTTTGAAATGATCGAGAAAGAGTCGCAGGGCCGGAAGCAGGAATTCTACAAAATCTATGCCAACTATCCTAAAGCGGTCCCGCTGCTGGCCAAAGAGATCCAATCGTGGGGCCTCGCTTGTTATGAGCGGGATATTCTATATGTCCACCGCTATCTGCGTGATCACGGCATTATTCCCATGAAATTGGCGAAAGCATCCGGCGCTTTTGTGCAGAACCAATGGATGCGCGCACCAGTTTTTCTGGCTGAAAAGATAGAGCCGCAAAAAAGTGAAACGTCACCAGAATGGCGGGTGTTGGCGATCGACATAGAAACTTATGCTGTAAAGAAAGAGATTGATTTTAACCATAATCCGATCCTCATGATCTCTTTTTTCGGCATGCAAGACGGAAAAGAGTTCAGGAAAGTGCTTACCTGGAAAAATACCGTTCTGCCGGAATACGTCGAGATAGTCCCCCATGAAGGCGCGTTGCTGAAGCGCATGAAAGAGATCATCATCGAATATGATCCGGACATCATCACCGGATATTTCACCGACGGATTTGATTTTCCCTATCTGCAGTCCCGGGCGGGCAAACATAAAGTGCAGCTGGATCTGGGCATAGATCATTCCGAGATAATTGTCCATCAAAGCGGTTTCGGAGAAACAGAAGCAAAAATAAAAGGATTGCTGCATCTGGACATGCTGAAATTCATACGCAATATTTTCGGCAAGGATTTAGACGTAGAGACTTATTCGCTGGATGCGGTTTCACGCGTACTGCTGGGCCATCAGAAACATGAAGTCGATTTAGATAAGCTCTCTTACGTCTGGGATAAGGAACCGGAAAAATTAGCTGAGTTCTGCGCTTATAATCTTCACGACAGCTTTCTGGCGTATAAATTATGCGAGAAACTGCTGCCGGACATGATCGAATTCACTTCTATAGTGGGATTGCCTACCTTTGATGTCATCAGGATGCGGTTCAGCAAGCTGGTGGAAAGCTACATCCTGAAACGGGCCGCGGAATTCAATGTTTTGGCCCCTAACAAGCCGGAAAATACGGAAATCTCCCGGCGGATGGAAGAGTCTATCCAAGGTGGTTTTGTGTACGAGCCAACTCCGGGATTGTATGACAATATAATCGTCTTTGATTTCCGTTCATTATATCCTACTATCATCTGCGCGCATAATATCAGCCCGGAAGGGTTCAGGTGCGCCTGCTGTAAAGATCTGCCGCATGTTCCGGGAAAAGAAGAATATTGGTTCTGTTCACACGGGAAAAAATTCTTGCCGGCCATTCTGGAACAGCTTATCCTCCGCCGGGCGGAAATAAAACAGCAGATCAAGGAAGCGAAAAAGAAAAAAGAAGACACTTCCCTGTTAGACGCCCGCTCTTATGCGCTAAAGATCCTGGCTAATTCTTTCTACGGCTACCTGGGCTTTTATGCCGCGCGATGGTATTGCCTGGAATGCGCCGCTTCGACTACCGCTTATGCGCGCAATTACATCGCCGGCACTATCGCTAAAGCGCAGCAGGAAGGATTCAAAGTTATCTACGCCGATACCGATTCCTGTTTTCTGCTGCTGGAAGAAAAAACTATCGAAGAGGCCATGAAATTTATGGAAGGCGTCAACGAAAATCTTCCCGGCCAGATGGAATTGGAATTTGAAGGGCATTATCCCCGCGGCATTTTCGTGTCGCTGAAAGGGCTGAAGGGGGTGAAAGGAAGCGAGAAAGGAGCAAAAAAGAAATATGCGCTGCTAAAAAAAGACGGGAGCCTGAAGATAACCGGTTTTGAGACCGTAAGAAGAAACTGGTCGCCATTAGCGAAAGAGATGCAAGAGAAAGTGCTGCGGCTGATACTGCAGGAAAAAGTTGCCGAAGCGATCCAATACGTCAAGAAAACTATCGATGGATTGCGTAAAGGCGAAATAGCTGCCGATAAGCTGGTCCTGAAGATGCAGATAACCCGGGAGCTTTCCAGCTATTCTTCTTTTGCTCCGCACGTCAAGATCGCCGGCGAGATGCAGCAGCGCGGACAGCCGGCCGGGCCCGGGACGGTAGTTAAATTCATCATCGTAAAAGGAAAAGGATTGATCCGTGACCGGGCCAAGATTCCTGCGGACGTCTCTCCCGGCCAATACGACGCGGAATATTATGTTACGCATCAATTGATCCCCGTAGTGTCCAGCATCTTTACCGTGCTGGGATATTCTGAAGAAGAGCTGTTCAAGGAAAGCAGCCAGACCGGGTTGGGAAAATATTTTTGACCTTCAACTTTTAGCTGGATTATGATGGTTTTTCTAATGGATTAGGCGGAGAATAGATAAAAACGGTCAAAATCTTTATAACCAAAACTGGCTTGTCCAGAAAGGAGAAAAAAGCCACCCTGGCCGTCGCCATCGCCTTTTTCTCGCAGCATATCGAAAGAAAAAGTATCTTAACTATGTGCAAGCAAAAGCTTAGCTCGGCGCCATCTTGGCCAGGCGGGTGGCTTTCTGGACAGACCTACCAAAACAACATTTTTAAGCTAAATCATGCCGATAAATACTAATCAAGCAAATGAAATAAAAGAATTGCTTAGAGAAAAAATCAAGGATAAACTGAAAACCTACGAACGCGAAACCAGTTCCATGCCCTTTCTTGCTAAACTGATGCAAGACACGGAAAAAGTGGCTGCTTATTCATTTATCCATTCTTTAGCTACTACCTTAGGAATGTCTATGTATGAACAAATCGCTGAGATAATTGCTAAACCGCATTTTGACATCGCTAAAGTTGGCTATGATGTTGAGGGGAATATTTCTTCAGAAGAAAATGCAGCAATAGTTAGTATAATGCAGGGAATAAAGAATAAATCCCGAACTGCAAATAAAGACAAAGAAGTCGCCGAGATATTAAAATGTGGGAATTCTAACGGAACCAATCTTAAAATCAGGGCAGATTTATTCCTAAAACGAGGGAATGATGAATTCTACATTGAAATAAAGACTGCAAAGCCAAATATTGATGTGTTCAACAAATCAAAACAGAAATTATTAGAGTGGGTGGCTCTAAGAAAAAAGAAAATTACGACAATCTTAGCCATACCCTATAATCCTTATCATCCTGAGCCGTATACGAGATTTACTTTACAAGGTGTTTTAGATGAAGAGAAAGAGCTTTATGTGGCAGATAAGTTCTGGGATTTCTTGGGTGGGAAAAATACCTACAAAGAATTACTGATAATCTTTGATGAAGTTGGAAAAGAGTTCAAAAGCCAAATTCAGGCGAAGATAAAAGATGTGGCTAAAGAGAAGATGGAGATTTGATACTTTCTTAATTAAAATATGGGATATATCTATGGCTTCTCCTCATATGAAAGATGATCTCTGCATACGGCTGCCTATCCCTTTCGGTCCTGTTTAAAACCGGCCGTTTAAATTGATTTACAATTTTCAACCCGCTTTTTTCAGCGATTTTTGGATAAAGATTATATTTATCGTTAGCAACTATAAAGAAATTTCCATCATCCCTTACATATTTACTGATATTTAAAAGAACAGCACTAATGCCTTCTACGTATTCTTCTACAGCTTTCTTTCCCTGTCCCTTGTATAAAGGCCCTATTTCTAAATCGTCTTTTCTCTGGATCTCAAACAATTCATAAGCATAAGCATGCTGTTCGTGATAATCAATCTGGCCAACGTATGGGGGAGAAGAAAATACCCCGTCTATCTTCTTTTTCAGAAGTAAATTGTGAAATTCTTTATTTTTAGTATGTTTAAAAATATTAACTTCTCTGGAATCACCATGAATGACTTCGCTGTGAACTTCTTTTCTTAACCTCGCAAATTCTTTAATTCTACCTACAGTGTCAGAAGTATTTTTTCTTAAATGAGGTAATACCGTGTTAATGGGTGTGCAAATTTTCCCATGCTTCCGGCAATAATAAGGTCCAACCTGCGGCTCTTTTAACGTTGCAAGATCAGAATGGGTTGTGGAACGGCAGGAGCGGGCAGTTCTGCTCAAAACAATTCTCATTACATTCTTTGTTTTTTCATCATCAACCGTTTCAACTAATTTCAGATAATAAAACAACTCCTGCTTAATTCTATTAGAAAACCATTTTGATAAGAAACTGGACATCTCTTTTTCATTGGCGAGGTGAGATTTGTCTTTAGTTCCATTTTTTTCAAAGAATTCTTTATTCTCTTTAAGAAATTGTTTTAACTTCTCTTCTGCATAATCTTTTTCTTTAACTTTTCCTTCCCTAATCCAGTGTTTAAATTCTGGGGGAAAATATTGCTTATTGAACCCTGATAATCTTTCTTTAAGCTGTGTATCAAAAGAATCGTCAAATGTTGTTTCGCTAAACTGTTGTAATTTCTCAAAAGTATTCTTAAGTCTAAAATTCAATTGAAAAATATCATAATTATCTAACTTCACGCTTGATATAAGGCAGTTAAAACCGGAAACGTCGATTCCAATGGAATTTAGTCCTAACTCCGAAGCTTGAATTAAGGTCGTTCCACTGCCCATGAATGGGTCTAATACGGTATCGCCTTTGTGAAAAAAAATCTCTTTTTTTAAATGATTGATGTTCTCATCTAAGAAATATTCGACCAATTGCGGAATAAACTTTCCTTTGTAAGGATGTAGGCGGTGAACGTGTTTGGTAGTATCTATTTCTCTTAAATGATCAAAAGAAAGCCCCCAATCTAAATCCTTTCCGAGCTTCTTTTTCCAAGAGTTTTGTTTGCGGATTACAAATTCATCATAATATTCTTTTAGTTCTTCTTTGTTCACTCTGACCTTTCTAGATTCGTCAGGATATTTGTGAATTTTACCGTATTGGAATAAATAAGTGATATTATTTGGTGTAACAGTTCTTCCAATATATTCGCTGGCCCAATCAGAGGCTTCTTGTACCGACACTAACATCTTATTTCCCACCTTTTATTTTTTCTTCCATAAATACTTCTATACTTCTGGAAAGTGCTACGGCATTTTTCTTGCAAAATTCTCTATATCTTTCATAAGTAGTCTCATCAAGACTTAAAGTAACATTCTTTTGCATTTTAATCCCTCTTTAAATGAATACAATTGATTGCAAATGAACAACTATATAAATTTTTTGGGCCATTGGCCAGTGATAAATTACTAATAAATTTTCCGGGGTTGTTTAACAATCATATGCAACTTCAAAATAATTTTCCCAGCTGGCTGTACAGGGTTATGATGCTGAACACTCCCAAGAAAATAAAAATTATGACGATGATCATCTTTCTCCATGCCGGCGCCTGCACTTCTTTCGGCAGCGCCGTAAGATTCATCCAATTTACCAATCCGAGGTGCACAAACATGGCCACTGCGTTGATGACTGCGCCTATAACTATCAAAGTAAGTGGCTCTTTAAAGTCAGCGATGAACAGTATCGTTCCAAAAGCGATCTGCAGCCAAAGGAACCAATAATATATTTTTGAAAGGCTGATGGTAGATTCTTTTTTCATCTCCATCTTTTTCAGGGCAAAATTTTCTGCCATTATCCTAGAAGTGGAATCCATCACCCCCAGCTGGGTCTGGAAAAGCATGACGACTACGACTGCGAGGAAGATTATCCCAAAAACCGGGGAAAGGGCTTTAGAGATATGCAGGCTTTCTGTTATCACAAAGCTTATGTCTGCTGCCTGCGCGCCGGCCTGGCCGTAAGTGGTGCTGTACGACAATAACATCAGCAGGATCATGGTTAGCAGGCCCATAAGCCAAAACACGACGAGATGTTCTACCGAGACCACTCTCCACCATCTTTTAAAATTAGTTATGCTTTTGTCTGAAAAATCGCAGGGTTCTCCCTCCAATTTTACGGCAGGAGCCGTTTTCTGCCGGAAAAGGCCGGTCATCGGCTGCGAGTATTTGCCCATGCCGTATCCTTTCTCTTTGACATAGATCGATTGAGCCAGATTGAGGTTACCGCCGGTTCCGGCATAAGCGAATGCTGCAAGAAACGTCGCTAAACTTATCCCCGCAGGTATAAACAAATATCTGGTTTGCAGAGGAGCTAATGCGCCTATCCCGACCAGCCCTTTTCCAAGAGCGATCCAGTCAGTTTTTGAGGCGATGATTATGGCAAGGAAGAAGACAAAGGGTGTTCCGATCAGCAAGATGGTTTTAGTTACCTTTTCCAGCATGCCGTAGACCGTCTTGCCTAAGGAAAGGATAAGCCCGATGAGGCAAAGAAAAAATATGGCTATCCACTTGTGTTCAGATATTCCCAGCAGATGCGAAGCTATTTTTGCTGAAGCCGCGATGATGCCCGGTATCCCGAATCCTAGAAATGTTGACAGGATGAACCAGGGTACGGCCGCTCTGAATCTTTTATTGAGACCAACAAAGACCGATTCGCCTTTTATCAGGGCATAACGTTCGATCTCCATGTTCATGAAATATTGGAAAGTGATGCCCAAGACCGCTCCCCATGCTATCCCCAGGCCGTATGTTGATACCAGAAAAGGCCACAAGATAACTTCTCCCGAACCCAGGCCCAGCGCTAATATGATAAAACTGGGGCCTAATATCTTTCTGAACGGAATTAGTCCCGGAAAAGGTTTTTTAACCGGCATATGCCATCTACCATTCTTTATTGATATATTAAATTATCATCTTTGATGACACTGTTTCTTAATCGGCAGATTAAAATAGGAGTAGTTCTTTCCTCTTAACAT
>JBBSYZ010000004.1:0-8264 GCA_038045005.1 Nanobdellota archaeon
AAAAATAAAGAAAGGGGGCTTAGTATATAAATATCACGTTAAGTTGAAAGTATCTGTTAAGTGCGTTGAGCGGCTAATATGAAACCCTCGGTCACTAACCCTTTCCGAGCGTGTTCAAAAATCACATTCACGTCGGCAAGGGGCTTGTCCCTTACGGGGAACGCCGACCAACGACGTAAAACATCGGTTTAGCGAGGCTGTTAGTGACCTGCGAAGCATAGGGTTTCATATTAGCCGCGTTGAGCAAAATAATTATATATAACGCTTGTTTATCAGTAAATATGGATTCGCTTATCGATGCAGTATTTAATTTGAACCAAGAATCAGACCAATCCTTACGGGCTATATTAAACCAAAGAGGGTTCCATAAAATCCATTGCGGCCAAGTTTCTGCTCGTAGCTTTAAATTTGACGATAGCGGAATCTATCCCGATCAGTTAGTTATCGTAGGCTACGATAAGGATTTAGATCTCAGCTTTGAACAGCTGCTGGAATCTTACCAGCATAAAAAGGATGGGGAATCGGTTTCTATTTACGCATCTTCTATCGATGACGCGGTTACTTTCCTCGGTCCAAGAGTGCATAAAGTACAAACTTCCGGCGGCGAGATTTATGTTCCCAGCGTGAATCCACTGGCAAAATTTGTGGCGCTTCCTCTGGAAAGAAAAGAAATTTCCCTAGCCATTTCTATTGTGAGGGAGTTAACCCTCCCCTTGGAACTTTTAGATCAAGCGTATTTTCCTTCCACCACTAATCCCATTTTCACATCTTCTTTGATGGTTTATGCAATGTCTAATGGGGAGGGCCATACCGGGGAGATAACTACTCCTATCGCCATGTATACCGGGAAAGGAAAAACCAGTACAGAATATGCTATTGCTTTAAGCGATATCAAAGCCGCGGTAATGGCGCAACGAGACTATATTCGTGACAATACTGGCGACCGTTCTCTTCTAAAGATCCTAAACTCTGCTAAAGTTTTTGTGAATAACTATGGGAAAATCTTACCTTTATTTTAAAAAAAGTGCGGGCGGCAGGGATCGAACCTGCGTAGGCACTAAGCCAATAGATGACTTACATAGAGTTTAGTCATGGCACTCGTTGAGCACTCATCACTCCAATGCCTTGAGTCTATCCCGTTTGACCGCTCCGGCACGCCCGCATGGGAATAAAAATTAGTCTTTCTTTTTATAAAATTAACTATCAGAAATTCAATTGATCCTTCTTAATCTGCCTTCAATGTCCTGCAGCTGGCTTTCCAGTTCATCCAACTCATCGCTTTCTTTCTTCGGTTCCGGCTTGGGAGCGCTGCGCATCATCGGCATTTCTCTGGGTGCAGGAATTTCCCGTTCTTCCGGCTCTTCTTTCTTAACCACCGGTTTTTTTACTACGCCTGCAAGTTTTCCTTTGGGCAGATATCTTCTTAATTTGGTGTCAATTAAACTGTTCAATACTTTTACATCTTCACGTAGCTGGGAGAAAGTTGCAACTTTCTCTTCCTGGATTTTTCTGAATGCTTCATACCCCTGCATAAAAATAATAATCTCCCGCAAAGCTTCCAGAATATCTTTGCGCAGATTTTTCGGCTCATTTAACTGAACCATCATATTAAGTCCTTTGTCTCTTCCTGTCGCAACCGAAGCAATCGGCGCTTTACTTTTTTTCACACTCTTATTTACAGTAGCCTGCGGAGGCATTTTTTTTGTTTTAGCCATCTGAATTTTTAGAATTCCTCTGGTTCATTTAAGGATTGGTTAATAAAATCAATCTTCTTCTCCACTTCTGCCAATGCGTTCTGCCACATTTCCAGCTGATGATCCTCTTCATTTTTGAGGTCGTTAATCTTCAACAGCGTAGTTTTAGCGTCTTCTAATTTTCTGTGGACCATCTTGACCAATTCCAACACTTCTTCGTACTCATCGATTTTTATAAATACCGGCATCTTATCCATTTTTAATCACCCTGAGTTTTAAACAACGTTTTGTCTGCATGCAGTAAATTATCGTGCAACGATTTCATAAGCTTACGTAGCTTGTTAAAGTTATGTTCTTCATTATATTCTGACGCTTGCAGGCTTTTGCTGGTCTCTCCCAGTTCAGCAAGTTTTCGCCTTAAATCGTCCAATTCGCCCAGCATCCGCTGATATACATCTACTTTGACATAAAGATCCTGGCGTAGCATAAAATCGGCGGGCGGAGGAAAAGTGGCAGGTTTTACAGTTCTGGGGGGCGGAAAGAAAGGCGGAGAAGGAACTCCTTTTTTCTCAGAAACTTCTATTTCTTCAGGAAAAGCCAAAGGTTTACTAAAACCGACTGCTTCTTTTACTCTGTCGGGTTCAATTATGCGTTCGGAAGAAGACGGGGCAGGAAACCGCAGGGCTTTTTCATCTATCATTTTCCCTTCCGGAAAGGGAATTTTAGGTACAGCTTTCTTCCTACCAAATAACCAGCCCATATGCCACCTAAGCGGAAGAGCATTTATAAAGTTTATTTAGTATTACAGAATAGTAACTGCGGTGTATGTATTGGATTTTAAGAATCTATTTAAGCTGGAGCCAAGCAGAATTTTGAATGAAAACTGGTTTCTTTTTGTTCATTGCTTTGTTTTTTTCATCAGCAGTTTTTGCTTCAGTAGAAATTACAGAAATAATGTATGCTCCCAATGCCGAATGGGGGGGACAATACAACGAATGGGTTGAATTGCATAATCCTGAAGATTCGATGATGGACACTTCTGCCTGTTTTTTTCAGAACGAACCAGTTTCGGGTATCTTACCCCCCTATTCTTATATGGTTTTAGTCAGAAAAGAAGAACCATTTCTCGCAAATTACAGCATAACCAATTATCTTCCTCTTTCCTTTGGCAGTTTGAACAATGAAAAGGAAGTATTATTGAGTCTTAATTGCGATCAGAACAATTATTCAGTTGTTTATACTCCGACAACGGAAAGCAAGCGAGGAAGAACATTAGAAAAAACTAACACTGGCGAATGGAAAGAAAGTTTAATTTACGGCGGAACTCCCGGGCGCAGCAATAGTGTTGATGAAGAGATGCCTCCGTCCGAGCCATCGCCTCCTGCCATAAAGATTTCCCTGTCCACCCATCTTGGTGAGACAATCTATCTGAACAATATATACGCTTCCCTTTTTTCCATAAACATCAAAGGCAAGGAGAATTGTTCCAGAAAAGATACGGTAACAGTTTTCTATAACATCTCTAAGCATGGTTCTTTGGTTAAAGAGGATACATTTACCAAAGAAATAGGGTGCAGCAGTTACGCTTCTACGGGAGAATTCATTCCCGAAGAGACGGGCAATTATACGCTCTGCGGGCTGATAACCAATTCTACGGCCAACGAAAACCATTTTGAGAATGGTGCGGTATGCACTGATTTTGAAGCAATAAGCACTTTCTCGTGGCCCTGCGATATTAATTTAGAAATAAACAAAACCAACCGAACTATTTTTTATGAAAACGGGCAGACTATTAAATTTACTCCCGAAATAAACGATGAAAACTTCCCTTTTATAATAGAATATTGGATAGAAGATTTGTTTGGAAGTATAGTAAAAGATAAATTTAATACGACTAACACCAATCAGAAATCTTGGAAAACCAATATTTGGGAAGAAGACCGGGTGCTTTTACTTAAAGCGATAGTTTATCCGAGCTGTAATGATACAAATATTGCCGATAATGTTGCTGAATCAATGTTTATCGTCACTAAAACTGGGGAGTTAGAACTCTCTTCCTCTAATGAAGGCGAGCTTTCCACCATAAATATCACCGAAATAAGTCCGCAGCCAGCATCTTTCGGCGGAGTAATCAAAGCTGACGTGGAGATCTATAAGAATTCAACGAATAAATATTCCCTTTCCGCATGGGCGGAAAAAAGCGGGAAAGTCATCAGCGAGGAAACCAAAGTTAACCTGAAAACAAAAAATACTCTTTATGAATTGACTTTGCCGGTGCAGATCAAACCGAACTGTGATGCTAAAATTGAGGGGGGTGCCGCAATACTCGTAGTAGAAGGGCTGGGCATCAGCGTCGAAAAAGAATTCACTATAGAAGGCATAGATAAGGGCCTTTGCAAAGAGTCGACAATCTACATCGAAAAGGTAAAGGCCGGAATAAATGAAGCGGCAAATAATGGAAAGAATACTATTCAAATAATAGGCCTGCCCGCCGAAATCGACGCAGGAGAAACATTCCGATTAAAAGTGCAATTTATAAACAACCAAGACGCAGAATTTACGGCCTGGAGTTATCTGTACCGCGGCAGTAAATGTTATTCTTGTTTTTCCGAAGGGCGCGACGAGAATCAAATCTCCTTCCCTGTCAATAAGGGCGAAACCAAAATGGTAGAAATGCTGGTTACTGCCGATCAAGATTTAACGGCAGGAGACTATAACCTTATGGTGAAATACAAAAAAGACAGCCAAAAAACTGAAAAAAGCATCAGCCAGAAAATCAGCGTGGGCCAGCAGGCGCAATATTCGAATCAGGGCCTGCCCATGTTTTCCAGCAAAGAGGGGTCTTCTGTATCTCTTGAAGAAAAAGCAGAGAAAAAATCTTATGGGCAAAGCGGCATTGTGGTGTATGAATCAACTGCTGAGAGGTCAAAAAACCTGATTTCTTGGGTGTTATTTGCGGCATTCGGTTTACTGAGCATAGCTTTGGTAATAGACAGAGGAAACACTTAAAAACACGCTACGTTTCTACGCTTTATGGAGAAGAATATCCATTTCCGGGCGGTTATAGAAGTTCTTGGCAAACCTAAAGAACACGTGGATTCGGCATTAAAAGGTTACATCCAAAAACTCAAAGAAGATACGCATTACGTGGTTATTAAAGAAGAGCTTGCTGACCTTAAGAAACATGAAGAGAACGATCTCTGGATGGTTTTTGCCGAATTAGAAATAAAAACTGCAAGTTTAACCCCCATCATCGATTTCTGTTTTGAGTACATGCCTTCATTAATCGAAATAATTGAACCTCACGAATTAAAAATTTCCAGCGCGGATGTTTCGTCCTTCCTCAACGATCTTCAGGCAAAATTACACGGCGTGGATATGTTGGCCAAGCAGTTAAAGATGGAAAATCAAATCCTTCATCAGACCACCTCCTCGCTTCTGAGCAATTACATTGCAGTTTTGCTGCGCCAAAATAATCTCACTTCAGAACAGCTCAGCAAATTAACCGGTGTAAAACTAGATATGCTGGAAGATTTTTTAGATAAATTAATAGATGGGGGAAAAATAGATCTGAAAGAAGGCATCTACTTCCTGAAAGAGGAAGCTGCTGAGGTGAAGCATGGAAGAAAACGAAAAAAAGGTTGAAGCAGTATTATTTGCGGTGGGGAAAGAAATCTCTTCAGAGCGCATTGCCAGTTTATGTTCTTTGGAAATATCTCGAGTAGAAGCAATAATGCAGATCCTAAGCGGCCGGTACTCACAGATGAATAATTCCTTGCAGATTCTAAAGAAAGAGAACGGCTGGAAATTGACCGTCCGCGACCATTATGTCCCTCTGGTGAGCAGCCTCGTTTCCAACACCGAATTGGAACGGCCCTTGATGGAAACTTTAGCTGTTATTGCATGGCGTTATCCCATTGTGCAGTCTGAAGTTGTTAAACTGCGCAATGCCAAGGCCTACGACCACATGAAGCAGCTGGAAGAAATGGGTTTCGTCATGAAAGAAAAATACGGCCGGACCTTTAAAGTTAAACTTACCAAAAAATTCTTTGAATATTTTGATCTGCCCAGCGAAGAAGCCAAGCAGGCCTTTCTCAAGCACGTTTCTTCTGAAGTCTTAAAAGAGGCTGAAGATGTTGGTAAAGAAGCTGATGAAGCGGAACGGCTGACGGAATTGAATCAGCAAGAAGAAGCTAGCAAGGATGAGATTAGTAAGGCTATGGGGGAGATGAAGAAGGATGGAAAATAACACTAAACGTTTGCGAGGAAAATTACACAAAGTTTTTTATATTAGGTAATTTTATCGAATCTGGGGATAATAAAATGGGGTCACCGGCACAAAAAAATCAGAAATATTTGGACACAATTAAGAGATTAGAAGATGCATGTAAAGATTTGGCATCGCAATACAGCTTAAATGCATATTCAACATCGCATTTATTTCAATTCCCGCCGGGCCAAATGGGATTGTTTCCTCCCGGAGATGGCCAAATTCTTTTACGCGATAGTAATTCGCAACTCGTTGCCTCTGTTGAACCGGATCTGGATTACGACCCTCAACAGGATTCTTTAGTTATTAAGAGAGTAGTTATGCGAATTTATGAATCTACATGTAATGGCCCAGACAAAATAGAAGCTCTTGCAAATTCCTTTTATGATAAATATACGCCAAAAGATGATTTTGACAAGGAGAATAATCAAGGATTAGAAGGAATGGTATATGTTGTAAAGGAGTCAACGATTTTTAACAACGATAAGCCCGGAAAGGAAAATGATAACCAGCTTCCATCAATAAAAGTTAGTTTTGATCATGTTACATATAGGCAGTTGGAATCATTAGCTGCCGATTTTTCACAGACTAGAGCACAGACCACTCGGAAGGCAGTGCGTTTTACTTATTACATGATGGAGCAAGTAAATGAAGGTTACAAAATTGCCTTCTTAAAAGAAGAGGAAAATCCCAGACTACTCGTATTTGTTGACGACGAAGGAAATAAATCAACGTAAAAATAGATAATAAGGAGATCGTTACTCTCCTATTTCTACTTAACCTAATTCTTCTCCACCATAATCTTTAATATACTTAATTTCTCTAATGCCCAAATGACTAATTCCACCAAAAAGTACCCAATAAAAAATCTCGTAAATTGGTACTATGGAAATTATTGCACCAGAAAATGCTTTGATAAGGAAGAAAAATTGTTTCAACACGGCAAGTGGCTACAAGAATTTGCAGAAAAGCATAAACCTTTGACCCTGACCCACAAAGAATTTTTAATTTTATTTTATGATCACATGACTTTATGCACTCTGAATGATAGCTTTAAGCGGAGAAGCATTGGCTGGAAATTGTTTGAACGATTAAAAGCGACTCCAAATTACGGCGGTGATAAGATTGTCGTAGAAAATGGCAGGATAAAAACCATCGAAGGGGAGTTGGAACAACCCCGAGGATGTTTGGCTTGTCAACACACAGGAGCGCATTAAAATATGTAACCCATGAAAATTGATAAAATTAGTATTGATGGAACGGAATACAAAGTGCACATCCACTTAGAGCAAAGGGAGAGCAGCAGAGTTTCGATAGGAAAAACTGGCGTGCAGATTAGACTTCCTTTAGAATTATCAAGAGAAGAGCAGTTTAAGGAATTAATGCGCTTAAAGAGGTGGGCAGGAGAGAAACTACGAGATAAACCTTCTGAATTCAAAAGTAAAGGTTCAAGAAAGTATAATGACGGAGATAAATTACAGCTTGGGAACGAAGAATACTTGCTTCATCTTTCTGTTAGTGAAAAACAAAGCAGTTCTGCAAAGGCAGTTGGAAATGATTTTTACTTTACTGTTTCAAGTGTACTTCCAAAAGAGGCTCAACATGAGCATATTTCTGTATTACTAAGCCGTCTGATAGCCCAAAAGAAAAAACCATATCTTGAATCTAAAATTCACCATCTCAATGAGAGCTACTTTAATTTTAAGTTCAAGAAAATATTCTTGAAGTATAATATTTCCAATTGGGGGAGCTGTTCACGTTCTGATAATATTAATATCTCAACTCGTACGCTCTTTGCTCCGGAAGAAGTGATAGATTATGTTTGTATTCATGAGCTAGCCCACCTGCAAGAGAAAAACCATTCTTCTGAATTCTGGAGATTAGTAGAAAAAGCAATGCCTAACTATGAAGAAAAAAGAAAATGGTTAAAAGATAACTCGGATAAATGTTGGTTTTGAAAGGTATTATCCCCTCACAAATAATAAACTTTGTTTTCTAGCTTTTCCTTAGCGATAAGAACTACAATCTCTTCAACCTTTCCCTCAACAAATCTCTGATTAAACCTTCCATTATCTTCAATTCGTATCATCGTTCCTTTTAGCTGCTCGGTAACGATTCTGTGTTTGAGCTTGTCTCTGTTCTTTCTATTGTTCGAATATCCTTTTCCATGAATTAGAACGCGATGATGCCTTCCATCCCACTCGATGTAAAGTCCCTTATCGGGAGTGGCTCAATTTAGCACAAAAAAGCTGTCGTATCCTGAAACTATTTCCCTTCGGTAGAAAAATTCGTTTCATTTT
>JBBSYZ010000005.1:0-1283 GCA_038045005.1 Nanobdellota archaeon
GGAAAACAAGTAATTCTGATATTCATCAGAATTACAAGGGTTTCATATTAGCCCGTCGTAACAAAATCTTTTAATACCCTAAAAGAATAGCTGGTTTATGCTGGGATTAGACAAATCAATTCTTACTTTCGTGGAGAAGCAAAGCCCCATATTTCATAAAATAATGAAAAATTCTCTTAAATTAAAGGGTGAGGAGATCTTGGTTATCAGCGATTACGGCATAGGCAGAGATACCTTCTCCAGCATGCTGGGCTATGGTTACTATCATGCCGCAAACAAGAAAGGTCTTAATACCAATATCCTGTTCCAGGAGCCTAAAAAAGGTTTTATGTTTTCTGATGATCACGTCGTGAATGCAATCAACCGATTGGAAAAAAACAGCATCATTATCGTAGCAGTTTCAAATAAGCTGGGCCGGTTCGGAGAAGAAAAAAGTTTCCGCAATTTCTGCGCAGAGCGAGGGCATAGATTTCTTTCCGCAACCGGTCTGAGCGATGTCAAGCCGCAGCATTTCGGCCTGTTTCTGGAAGCGATGAATGTCAATTATTCACGCATGAAGAAAAAAGGTTTGATCATCAAAAAGCTTTGGGATAAGGCAGAAGAGATTAAAGTAAAGACTGAAGCGGGAACAGACGTAACTTTCAATGTTTCAGGGATGGAAGCGATAGCTAATATCGGTGAATATCACGAGCCGGGAATGGGCGGCAACATGCCCGCAGGTGAAGTGTATATTCCGCCAGCAGGATTCGAAGGGGTGAACGGAAAAGTAGTTGTCGACGGCAGCATGAAAACAGAAAATGGCGCGATATTGCTGCAAAGCCCGGTCACTTTGCACATCAAGGAAGGAAAAGTGGTACAGATGGAAGGAAAGGATGCGCCCCTATTGGAACAAACTTTCCAAAAATTTGAAGAATTGGCAAAATACCGGGAACGGGTGCGCCACATCGGCGAGTTAGGCATAGGGATCAACCCCGGCGCAGTATTGATTGGCTCCATGATTATGGACGAGAAAGTTCTGGGCACCGGACATGTCGCTGTAGGCAGCAATTACTGGTTTGGCGGAGCAATAAAAACCATTTATCACGGCGACCAGGTATTCAAGAGCCCGAGGTTTTATGTTGACGGGAAGAAGATGGATATCTGAATGTCAAGACGGCTGTCAGGATAGCTAAATATTTAGAAAGCAAAATCTTTAAAAAACTAAATCTTTAGAAGCCAAATTTTTAGAAAACTGTGTTATCCCGAAACTATTTCCCTACGATAAGCTTTTTGGGGTTATGAAA
>JBBSYZ010000006.1:0-23706 GCA_038045005.1 Nanobdellota archaeon
CGTTCATCAATTCATCAGCGTGCAGCATCGTGCCGGGCTGAAGCTGTCGGTAAGCTTCGCGTAAGTTTCCGGTGATGGTTTCTAAAGTCATCTTTACAGCATCCTCTTGATCAGGTCTTTTATTTTATCGCCGCGGTTTCCTAATCCCCCGCCGACTTTAAAAGAGGTTTTTATCCCTTTCCCGCCGAATCCTTTGTTAGGAGAATTGAGGACAAAATATCTTTTATATTTCTTTCCGTTGAATTCCAATCCCTTTTTATCGCTTTCCAGGACTGCGCCGCGCTTCTCGACCAATTCTTTAACCGTATTATCATCGACATTTCCCCAGGTGATGTAATCTTTCACCTTGAAAAGCATGCCCCGGTATGCGGAATTGTTTTCTATCACTACGCAATGATTCTTACGATTAAGATTAAGCATGGTCAATGTATCTTTCACCGGCTTGGTAACTTTTACCATCCCCCTGACTAAGATTACTGCTAATTTTCCATTAGTATCAGAAGAAATCGCCTTTGCCACCTTTGTCATGTTTATACTGCTGCTCCGTCAGATGATTTTTCTTTGAGCTTCCCTTCCATGATCGCTAATTTTCCGCGGTGTTCCGGCCGCACCTTGACTTCTGATAATTTTTTCAATGCGTCCATCAGCGCGAAAATCAGATTCAGCTTGGTTCCGGTCTGCCCTTTGGTTTTGCTCCAGATATCTTTTACCCCAGCCAAGGCCAGGACTTTAGCGCATTCTTTTTCTATGCATAATCCTTTTCCTTTTGGCGCCGGCATCAATTTCAACCGTACTGAACCGCACCTGCCTTCTACTGCGAAGGGGATGGTATTGGGTTCGGCTACGCCAGATTCCCAGCTTCCGCATCCGCGCCTGATCCTGATCACATTGATTCTCGCTATTCGCTTAGCTTTATCTCTGGCAGGGACCGTTTCTTTGCTCTTTCCTACGCCTACGCCGACATAACCATTACGATTGCCGACTACTGCGCAGACTTTAAAGTGGATTTTGTTCCCTTCCCGAGTTTTCTTTTGCGTCTGCTTGAAAATACGCCTTTGCCCGCCGCCGAACTTACCTTTAGCCTGGCCGATGAGCAATAAATCTTCTTCCAGATTGGGAAGCAAAGTATCAGTGATTTCAGCTTCAAGAATATTCTCTCCGTTGTCAAAAATAAAATCTATGTCGTTGATGGCTCCCCCTTTAACTCTTCTTCCCAAAGCAGTTTTTGGTTTCCACGCTGACTCTGGAGCCGGAACAGTCTCAATCTCTTTCTTGATCTCTTCCATTTCCGACAATTCTACTGGTTCCGGTACGTTTTCATTCATTTTTTGTTTGACCCGTGATTTTTTGTTTTACTTGTGTGAAAGCAGCCGCCATATTTTCCGGCGCGGAGTTGCTTTTTAAATATTGCGCAAACTGCCGTTCATAAACGTCTTTGTTTCCTTTGATTTTTTCCCCGTACTCTTGGACATGCTGCCCTTGAATCTTTTTCTCTTCCGGGAAAAGATCTGTTTCCCCGTGAGGTACCGAAATGCCGGCATCTAATGCCCCCTTCAGGAAAGCATATATTCTCCCTTTATGCTGGGGATAATTTAATCCGGTATCCAATACTGAAGTGTCCTTAAATTTTTTATCTTTAGCTTTCCTGCCCAGCAGAAAGCCGGTAAGATACGCCGCAGGAATATTTTTACAGGAATATTTCCAGCCATACTTACGCAGGGCAAAAGAATCTACACCCACTAATATTTTATCTCCCTTGAGGGTGAATTCCACTAATTGGGCGATGACGCGGCTGTTGGTAAGACGGACTACCATCCGTTTTTTTCCGGAGAGCAAAAGCTTTAATCTTTTGGGATAAGAGGTCTTATGTTCTCTTTTCCGTCTGTACATGACTGTTCTTGGTTTTCTTGATGCCATGGTGAATTTTTATTTTTCTTATATTTCTTTTTTTACCTCAATCAGATTGTGCTCCTTGATGTAAAGCTTGATGTGCCGCCGATTTCTGAAATAACCCCCCTTGCATTTGGTGTAAAGCATCCGGTAATTCTTAATGGAGAGCAGGCTTTTATCGCGCAATTCTGTCAATAGATCGCGCTGGGCCCGTATTTTTGAAATCCATTTGTCTTTTCTGGTAACTACGGAATGTTTTGATCCTTTCCGGCTTCCTTTCCCCCGCCTTCTCCCTTTTCTCTTTTGAGCTGCAACCCGCCTGGCTCCGGCACGGGAATGTTGATTTTTAGCGACGATGAAGATCTTTCCTACGGCGACCAAACCGCGGATATCGGAACGGGTGATAGCTTTCTGTATATCTTCCAGAGCATCAGGAGCGAACCTTACTTTCTTCGGCGAAACTTTCAATATTTTTGCCGCCAATTCTTTTTTGTGTCTCATTTTGTATTTTTTGTTGTTTATTTTAGGGTAATCCTTTGCCACAATTTATTGGCGTTTGGTGATAGTTTTTTCCGCCATTTTCTTTTGCTGCTCTTCTTCTTTATTTTCTTCCGCGTGATTGTGATCGTGATTATGTTCGTGTTGATGCTTTTTATCTTTATTTTCAGCTTCCTTTTTGGCGCGTTCTTCGGCTTTCTTCATCTTTTCTTCTTCCTTTTTGCCGGTTTCTGCAAATTTTTTCTTTCGCAGTTCCTTGCGCTCTTGGAAACATTTATTTATGCTTTCTACCGCTTTGGCCGCATCTTTTACGTTCAGCACCGCGATATCTTTTTTTTGCGCAGTCTCTAACAGCGATATTTTTTTCTTCTCTCCTACCCTGGCAGCGATTATTACTCCCTGCGTTTCTGGATCTATTGCTAAGAGCTCATCTATGTTATGAACGACCGCCATGACTAATCCGGATGGATGCAGACCCCGCACTTCTTCCGGCGCGCCATATCCAGGATTAGGCATAGCCGGCCGGCCGCAATGCATCTGCCTGACTTTGGAATGCCTTCCGTAAGGATACCTCCAGCGGGATTCTATCCGGGAAAAGTTTGATTCCCTGACTACGAAAGCAGGCTTGGTTTTCTTCATCTCCTTCCGTACGGATAATAATTCTTTATTTGCCATGGTGTAGTTTTATTAAGTTTAGTATTGCCTGTTGTTTTAATCCGAAGTATTCCGGCTGGTTTTTTGTTCCCATGAAACCGTCAAAAACCGCTAATTCTTCTGCGATTTTTTCTTCCAGCACCCCTTCAGGTGTTTTCGCGGATTCTTTGGAAGCAGAAGTATTTTGCGCGCCTGCGGCGCCCTCCACACGCACCCCACGAGCACGGCCGATGAGGCTGATAGGGCGGTTGTAGCAAAGGAGGTAGAACCAATCAGTACCGCCATAGAGCCAGACCGCCCTTTCTGGTCTTTTTTTTCTGCTTTTCGCTGATGGCGTCCAAATATAAGGTCGTTTTCCACTTGCGCACTGAATTATATCGATGGTTTCTAACGCATCGTACTGGAATATCTCCTCTTCCAATGCTCTCTTACAGGCAGGATCTTTCACTAAATCATCAAGATAACCATTTCCAAGAGGAAGATTGCTTTTATCATAATTTATTTTTGTGCCGATGCACAAAGCAGATTCCTGTAAATTTTGTAATATTCCTGCTAAATAGGAATCATTTCCTTCATGTAATTGTTTTATTGCCGCAATATACTCCCCTACTGTAGGAAGGCGTTTTCCAAAAGGAGCAAGATACCTTTCCCAACCTTGCTGAGAATCAATGCGATAACTTCCATTTGGATTACGGACTGCTTCCCCGTCCAACAGCAAGCCGTTGTCTAACACGATCGGCTCAACCGTTATTTTTGATGAAGTTTCAGTTGCCATTCTCATGCGCTCCCCGCCTTTTCCACGATATAACATCCGTCCTGGAAAATTCTGCGGTCCCGGTTGGTTATCCTGCAGACGCTTTCTATCCGCGCGGCAGTCTGGCCGGCCGCTTCCACGTCGGAACCGGACACCAATATTTCTTCGCCGTTCACTTTAACTTCCACTCCCGGCATGATCTTGATTTTCCGCGGTACTGCTTCTCCAAGGAAATTCTTGATCACTACTTCTTTTCCGGAAACGGAAACGTTCATGGGAAAATGGCCTGAACATATTTTCAACTTATATTGATACGGCTCTTTCACGCCGTGGATCATGTTTCTTATGTGCGACCTGAAAGAACCCACCATGGTCTTTTCGCGCTTGGTCGCTTTCTGAGCGCAAAGGATGACCATATTATTTTCTACGGAAATTTTGACCTTGGGATGAAGAAAATTCTTTTTTACTTCTCCTTTGGGGCCTTTTACTTTTAATGTGCTGTTATCTACGCTGGCAGTAACGCCGGCCCCAATTTCAATTTCCTTCCTGAGCTCTTCTTTCATTTTAGTAGCAGTAAGCGATAAGTTTTCCGCCGATCCTTTTTTCTTTCACAGCAAGATGCGTAGCCAGCCCCTGAGGAGTGGAAACGACTATGATGCCGAAATCTTTCGCCGGCAAATACCTTTTCTCCCACTTTTCAAATTCGTCCTTGCCGGTGGAGAAACGCGGCTTGATTACCCCGCATTTATTGATGTTCCCAAAAAGATGCACTTTCAATGCATTGCCTTTGCCGTCTTCAACTTCTTCAAACAAGCCAATGTAGCCTTTTTCATTCATGATCGTCAATACCCGCTTGATTATCGATGAAGCCGGTTTGATAACTACTTCACGCTTCCCAACGCGTTCTGCATTCAGCACCTTGGTCAAAGCTGCTGCCAATGGGTCGTTAAACATTTTTTTTATCCCCCGGTGTGTTTAATTTCATTTTTAGTGTTCAGCTGAATTTTTTGAATCCTAATCCCAAAGCCATATCCCTGAAACATTGCCGGCAGATGTTCAGGCCATACTTGTTTATGTGCGCCCTGGTTCTCCCGCAATTTCTGCATTTGCGCAGGCCGATTCCGCAGGAGCGCTTCTTAGGACTGTTAAACTTGATATACTTGGCTTTCTTTACTGGCTTATGATCCAGTTGCGTGAAAGCTTTTTTATAATCGCTGGTTGTCATGTTATCAGTTAACCTCTACTCCTAATCCTCGGACGAAATCTATTGCTTCTTTATGGCTTATCCGATGGTTTTTGCCTACGCTGCTCGGCTTGATTTTCCGTTTCTTCACTTTAAACCCTGGTCTTTCCAGAGTTACTGCGGCTTCTAAACCCATTATTTTTAATTCCGGATCGTAATCCAGCCCTTTGATATCGATGTATTCCGGTATGCCGAAGGAAAAGTTGCCCTGAGCATCAAAATTGCTTGCTTTTAATGTGTTCTCTTTAGCAGCTAACAGGCGCAGCAGTAATTCTTTACAGCCATTGCGTACAGTTACTTTGCATCCTATCGCCAATCCTGGACGCAGCCCCCACCCGGGAACTCTCTTCTGCGTTTTTGTCTCTACCGGCTTGCATGAAGTTATTTTTTCTAACAGCTTGAGCCCTTTTTTAAGCAGCTCTTCATTCTTTCCTGCGCCTACATTTAAAGTTACTTTCTCGATGTAGATATCCTTCATGCTGTTTGGTTTTGCGTCTGCCATGATTTTAATTCAGCGTAATCTCCGCTTCTTTTTCACCTACGACAAAGAGGTAGCTCTTTGCCGTTTCAACGTCTTCTCCGTCTGCCGAATAGGTCGCTTCTTTTCCCTTGATTTCTTTCAGCAAGCCCGTATTGCCGGCATGTTTTCCTTTCGTCAAGAACACTCTGGCCCCCTTCTTCAGATGAAGAACTTTTTTAAGCTTGGCTTCCGGAAGCATGATCAGGAAACTGTCGCCGACGTTTGCTGCCGTCGCCGTGACCATGTTTCTCCCATCGTGAAGATTGAATTGCATTTTTCCGCTGGACAGCATAGTTTTGCCCATCACTTTCTCCAATTTAACATTGCTTTCCTGAGCAGATATTTCTTTCAGCGCCAGCCTTCCTTTTTTATCTAACACCATACGGTAATACTTCTTTGATTCAGGAATGGAAAGGACATCAAATAAGCCCACTGAAAAGCCGTGATCTTTGCGCCGTTTTCCGTCAACCAGCACTTCTTTATTGTTCAATAATTTCTTTACTTCGCCCATGGTGGAAGCCAGACCTAAGTTGTCGCGCAGCAATATTCCTAACGGCAAGCCGCTGTCCAAAGCATGAGCTCCCGGGTTGGGCCGTAATATGAATGTGTTTATTTTCCGGTCCACAAACCAAGTTCGCGGAGAGGCGATGCGTTTCAGGTGATTTTTCATTTTTTTGATTCCTCTGAAGATTTTGATTTGATTTTTTCTTTGATCTTTTCTTTTCCCAGTTTTCTTCGTTTATCGGCCATTTCCAAGACCGTAATCATCAGATTTGAAGGTCTGAAAGATATTGGAACTTTATTCCCGTTTTTCTTGGTATATTCAAGGCCGGCGATGAAAATGCGTTCACGTTTCAGATCCACTTTCTCGATCTTTCCTTCCTGTTTTTTGAATTTTCCGCGCAGTACTTTTACTCTGTCCCCTTTATGCGCCTGCGCTGCCCTGGTGCCGTACTTTTTACGAAGTTCAGGAGACAGATGTATGTGGACTAATTTTTGCCGCACGTGCAGTGGCGCATTATGCCTAAATTTATGCTGTTTGCGCGGCTGTACGCTGCTTTTCCAATGTGTGGAAAATTTTTTTGGTGTCATTGTTTTATGGTCTTTGTTATTGCTTTATACTGCTTTATACTATCATGCTGGCTACTTTAGCCACTGCCGGCCATCGCTCTGCAACTTCTTTGGCAATAGGCCCCTTGAAAATAGTCCCTTTGGGATTCCCTTTTTCATCTTTCAATACCACTGCAGCATTATCCTCAAACTTTATCCTGGTTCCGTCCGGCCTGCGATACTCTTTTCTTTGCCTTACTATAACTGCAGGAACAACCGTCTTCCTCATTTCCAGTTTCCCTTTCTTCACTGAAGCCATCACTAAATCACCCACTCCGGCAGAAGCTACTCTTCCCTTGACCGTTTTTTGGCCCACTACGCAAAATATCTTAATCAGTTTCGCGCCGGAGTTGTCACAGACATGGACGCGTGCTTCTAAAGGAAGCCCCTTTGTTACGTTGCTTTTAAGCGCTTTCATTTTAGTTTTTATTGATTAGGCAAATTTTTGCTTTCTTGCTTCTCTTCTTCTCCTTTATTTTGTAATTTATTTTGCGATTCTTCTTTTCGTTTAAATTGCGTTACGATTTGCAGTAAATGAGCTAATCCCAGCATTCCGAAACTGCCTAAAGCACCGTAAACCAAAAAAGTTCCTGCTGCATATTTACTAACGCGCATCTCTTTTTCAAATTTGGCTATTCTTGTTTGTAAAAAATCATATTTTTGCAGGGGAAGTTCTAATTCTTTTTCGAGCCCTGCATACTCCTCTGCCACTTCATTGCATTTTTGCAATCCAACGTCATTAAGATACTCCTTCGTAAGATACCCCTTCACTCTTCCATGCACGCAAAAGCTGTACAGCAGTTTCATGGAATCCATCTTGCTTTCGATACCATCTATTTCTTGTTTAAGAGGTCCTGCAAGCTCTTTAAGCTGACCTATTTCGGGGGGACTTTTCATAGATGAAATATTAATTACACAACCTGCGTAAGTGACTACTGCTCCTGCAACAGCAGCGACTGACAGCCCCGTTATAATTTTATCAGTCGAACTCATTCTTCCCGCCCCCGTTGCGAAAGATAACTTCCGAAACCTAACAGACAGACCGAACCTAAAATACCGGCTGTCGCGTATAATTGCCCGGCATGATAATCGATACTGTGCATTCTCAGCTCATCCAATTTTTTATTGACGGTATCTCTTTCTGTTTTAATTGAAGTTCCAAATTCCTCAAGCACTTTTATTTGCGCGGCGGTATCTTCCAGATTTTGTTTCGCACCGATGCAGGTAGGAAGGGACCAGGCTAAACCGACTAGACTAACAACTTTTATTCCAGTTCCTATTTTGCTTTTCAAACTCATTCTTCTTCACCTGCTTCTGCAGCAGCCTTCTTCTTTGCGATTTTCTTTCCCGGCTCTTCCGCGCCGAATACTTGCTCGACTTTTCCTTCTTTGAGGATTTGGATTATGACATGATGTTTAGTCTTGCTTAACGGCCGGGTTCTGGCCACTAACACCGACTGCCCGACCTGAGCATCCAGGCAAGGCGGATTATGGACGCGTAATCGCGACCTTCGTAATTCGTAACGCTCGTACTTTTTAACGTAATGCGGCCTGAACCATTCTATAGTCGCGGACTTGTTGGTGTCTTTCTTAACTACCTTTCCGGTAAGCAATTCTTTTTTTACTACTAAACCGCCGGTAAATGGGCAGTTTTTATCGTAGTACAAACTATCATAAGCCCGCTCGGGAGCGGGAATTCCCAACACTTCTTTCCTTAGGTTTGCCATTGTTTATCCTTTAAGCCTGTCTTCAGGCCGTTTTGCGATGTTTTCTCCGGAAATTATCTTTCCGGATTTCACGAGTTTAAAGACGATTATTTTCTTCATCAGGACCGCTTCTTTACTGTCTTCCTGAAGCACTTTTATCGTCTCTCTGGTTTCGTCGATGACTTTTCCCCTGATTCCGACATTGCTTTTGTTTTTGGAATCGACCACTTCTATTTCTTCTCCGATCAATTCGTGGGGAAAAACTTCTTTCCGAACCATGTGACTCACTGCTCCACCGGGATTATCAATTCCCGATGTTTAAGCGACTTCGATAGTCTCCTCGGGAAATCCGAGTTCTACCAGGACTGCTCTCATCCTTGATTTGTGATCGCCCTGAAGCTCTATTTTGCCTGTTTTGGCAGTTCCGCCGCAGGCAAACTTTGACTTCAAGATTTTGAATATCTCGTTGATGTTTGCTTCCTTCTGGATGCCGCTTATGACGGTATATTTTTTTCCGAACTTCCGTTTTTCTATAGCGACATTTATTTTTTGCTGCTCACGAGCAATGGCTTCGCAGACGCACAAGTCCTCTGGAAGCCCGCATTGATTGCATACCCCAATCATTCTATTGTTGCTGCCACCCCTTCTGTTTAAGCACAGTTAATACTCTGGCGATATTCTTTTTTGTTCTTTTTACTTTTCCCGAACTGGCAGTGCCGGTTCCTGCTCCCACTTCTATTTTAAATTTCAGGAGTTCCTTTTTAAATTCTCGCAGGCGATTTTGCAGTTCAGATGCAGACATCCCCAATAATTCTTTCATTACTTTCATTCTTCTTTCGCCCCGGCAGTTTCATTCTTCGTTTCTGCTGCTTTATTCTTCATTTCATTACCCTCTGCATCTTCAGCGTTATCTGCGGCGATTTCTACTGTTTCTTTTGCTTCTTCCGCTGCCGGCTGCGGCGCTTCCTTGATTTTTTCTTCTGTAACTTTTTCTTCTTTGGCTTTTTTTCTGCTGGCTCTTTTTCGCGGCGAAGTTTCTTTCTTGGCCGGTTTTTTTTCTTCTTTAACTGTTGCTGTCTCTTTAGCCTGTTCCGGCTCTTCTAAGATAGTTGTTCTATCCGGAAGTATGATGTCCGGCGGCATAATCGCCACTTTAACACCTATGATGCCGCTTTTCAGCAGTGCAGGCCGTTTTGCTGTCCGCACTGATAGGGCTACATCGCCGCACTTTTTTAAATACCCCGTATAAAATCTCCAGCTTTTTGCTCTGGCGCTGGGGACTTTACCTGAAATAATTATTTCTACGCCTAAAGCTCCGGCGTTCATGACATTCTCCATCATTTTATGGCCTATTCCCTTAAAACGGGCTGACCCGAAACGTTCCAAAGATGACACGATTCTTTCAGCAACCACATTGGCATCAAGAAAAATATTTTTAACTTCGTTGATTTCGATTTGAGGGTTTTCCAGATTGAATTTTTCTTTTAATGCCCTGGTGAGAGACCTGATATTGGCCCCCTTTGAGCCCACGATTAAACTTGGCCTGCTGGTATTGATGACAATCTTTTCTCCGAGAGGGATTTTCTTCAATGAGATGCTGGAGATGCCCACGCTGCCGAGCATTTCCCCCACGTACTTACGGATAAAATATTCCCTCGTTTTCTGCGCTATGAATGTCCTTTCAATCATTTTCTTCCACCTGCTGACCGTAATGAGCCTTTCTTTTTAAGCTGTTCATATAAATCAGAAACTTCATTGGTTTCCTTCTGCTCTTTCTCGCGCTTTTTTAATTCAGCTGCTTTCTGCTGCGCCTGCCGCAATAATTCCTCTGAAGACGGCTCAGCATTGTGAACCGGCTTTGCAGACTTGATTTCCGGTTTATGATCGTGTTTAATCTCAGTTTTTATTTCCGGTTTTATTTCCGGTTTTATTTCAGATTTTATTTCCTGCTGCGCTGCCGGAGCGGCTTCTTTAATTTCTTTTGCCGCCGTTTCTTTGGCCATTGATTCAACTTTTTTAGCTTCCGCTTTTTTCTTGGCGAATTTCTCCCGCACTTCCACTTCCACGTGAGTCCGTTTAGTTGCGCCCCCGTGCCGGCCGCCGGTTAATGGGATTGAAGCCCGGTTGGCTAAAATTTTAGTTATTTTCAGATTAGAGACGTCTAATCCTTTCGCCTGCGCGTTGGCTTCGACTGATTTTAGCAGACGCAATATCTCTTTTGCTGCTTTCTGTGGATATCTGCCTGAAGACATTCCGGCCTTGTGGGCGATGTTCATTACTGATCTCTTATACGGAACCGCTCTTTTCAATAAGGAAACTTCTTCCACAAACTTCTTCGCATAGGAAATATCCTTGAACCGCAAAGAGCGGCAGATTTCCACGCACTGCTTGGTAGACACTGGCAAATTCAATGCCCGGGCTATTGCGGTGTGTCCGGAATCTGTTGAATTTGTAGTTTTTGCCATTTCCTTACCTTGCTGAGATAGCTTTGCTTGATCTGGTTGCGCCGACACCTGCTGCACTGTGAGTCACTCCTTTTCTGGTGTGCGAAAATTCTCCTAAATAATGCCCCACCATCTGCGCACCGATTATGACCATGAGATATTCCTTCCCGTTGTAAACACGTAGAGTTTTACCGACCATCTGTGGGACAATAACCATGTCCCGGCAATGAGTCTTGACATTATTCTCGCCGGCAGTGATTCTTTTCATCAAAGCTTTCTGCGCTTCCGTAAATCCGCGCTTCAACGACCGCCTCTGTCTCGAAGTAGTCAGTTCTTTAAACTGCTCTAAGTCCATATTCTTTAATTCTTCTTCCGTTTTTCCTTTCCAGGTGAATTCTTTTGCCACAAACTTCTAAAAGTTTGATCATTAGGGCGACTTCGCTTGCGCTTCAGTCACCTATTGTATCAAACTTCCCTCCAATTAATTTTTAATGATAATGTTGATTTCATTTGATTATTTTAATTTCTCCATCATTCTTTTAAATTCTTCCCATGAATACGCAGACATATACCGTTCGTCTGCCGTCCGTTGTAAAACATCTCCGGTAACTGGAGCTTCTTGGGGAACGATCTGGACGAATGAATTCCATAACGGCTCTGCCACTAACGGCTTGGCGATCATCAATATCTCGTCACGGGTGCGTTGTCGAACCGCAGGCATTTCCAGAGAAAGGTTTTCTATTCCGCGCGTTGGTGCTTCCCTGCTCGCTTCGCCCGCACCACGCACCCGACGAGCACGGCCGTTGTAGCCGATAGGGTCGTAGTCGCAACTGAGGCCGAACCTATCTGTAATGCAATAGAGCCAGACCGCCCTTTCGGGATGTAATTTTCTTCCACTCGCATCGGGCGTCCAAATATAAGACCGTTTTCCACTTGCGGACTGAATCGTATCGATTGTTTTTAACGCATCGTACTGGAATATCTCCTCTTCCAATGCTCTCTTCCAGGCAGGATCTTTCACTAAAACATTTAGATAACCATTTCCAAGAGGAAGATTACTTTTATCATAATCTATTTTTGTGCCGGTGCACAAAGCAGATTCCTGTAAATCTTGTAATATTCCGGCTAAATCAGGATTATTCCCTTCATGTAATTGTTTTATTGCCGCGACATACTCCCCCACTGTAGGAAGGCGTTTTCCAAAAAGAGCAAGATACCTTTCCCAACCTTGCTGAGAATCAATGCGATAACTTCCATTTGGATTACGGATTGCTTCCCCATCTAACAGCAAGCCGCGGTCTAACACGATCGGCTCGACAGTTCTGGTTTCTGATGTTTGCAGTGCTTCCATCTTCATTTCTTCCTTCTACCCGTTCTTCGCGGCGCGATCTTACCTACTTTACGTCCCGGCGGAGCGCTTCTCGGCGACTGCGTCGGCCGTCCTTTCACGTGGGAACATTTTCCGCCGAATGGATGGTCTACAGCGTTCATGGATACCCCGCACACGTGCGGATATAATTTATTTCTGGCCCGCATCTTATGATAATGTGTTCCTGCTTTTAGGAATGGCTTCTCTAATCTTCCGCTCCCTGCCAAGACACCGATGCCTGCTCTGCAGGCCGGCAAAAATAATTTTTCTTTCTTTGACGGCAGTTCTACCCGCACGGCTTCTTCCGTCTTGGAAATAACCCGAGCAAATGAGCCGGAAGCCCGCACTAATTTTCCGCCGTCATATGGATTCAGTTCGATATTGTGGATCAATGTTCCTTCTGGAATGTCGCGTAAAGCCATGACATTTCCCATTTTTGCTTCCGTGCTCTGTCCGATTGATATTTCATCGCCCACTCTAATGCCTTCAGGAGCAAATGACAATCCTTTTTCTCCGTTAGAGTAAGCGACCTCCATCAAAGGGGCGCTATGCCCAGCACAATGAATCAGATCAGTGATTTTTCCATTAGTTTCTGCGCGGCAATGCTTGACTGCTCCTGCAAAGCGGTGGCTGGGCGAGCGATACGTCGGTGTGCCGCGTCCACGGCGTTGCTGTATCAGTTGCTTACCCATTTTTGTATAGCCCTTTTAGTTCTGCTAACGCTCGTGCTTTTGCAGCTTCATATTGCGATGCGCTTTTCCGTGGTTTGAATTGATCAAAATGAGACAATACTCCCGCGATCTTGTCTTCTAATTCCGTGGATGTTTCTGCGACTGGTGTTGCAGACAAAACAGCAGGTATTTTATCTTTTTCGTTTGCGCACGCGCCTTCGGCGCCTACCTCACGCACCCCACGAGCACGGCCGAAGTTGCTGAAAGGGCTGTCGTAGCAATCGAGGTCGAACTTATCTACAAGGCTATGGAGCCCGACCGCCGTTTCTGGGGTTGCTTTTCTGCTTTTCGCTGATGACGTCCAAATATAAGGCCGTTTTCCACTTGCGCACCGAATCGTATCGATTGTTTCTAACGCATCGCACTTGAATATCTCATCTTCCAATGCTCTCTTCCAGGCAGGATCTTTCACTAAAAAATCAAGATAACCATTTCCAAGAGGAAGATTGCTTTTATCATAATCTATTTTTGTGCCGGTGCACAAAGCAAATTCCAGTAAATCTTGTGGTAACATTCTGGCTAAATCAATATCATTTCCTTCATGTAATTTTTTTATTGCCGCAACATACTCTCCCACTGTAGGAAGGCGTTTTCCCAAAGGAGCAAGATGCATTTCCCAACCTTGTTGAGTACTAATGCGATAACCTCCCCTTGGAATACGGATTACTTTCCCATCCAACAGCAAGCCGTTGTCTAATAAGATCGGCTCAAAGATCGGCTCAACCGTTCTGATTTCCGCAATTCTTACAGCAGCCACCATCTTATATCAGCCCCAAATCTGCGCTCACGTCGGAAGCCAGATGTTCAGGGCTTAATTTCACGTGCGCTTTTTTCACGCCGGTAAATGAATTATCTATGTTTACTTTCACAACTTTGACATTATACAGTTGTTCGATGGCTTTTTTTACGTCAGCTTTGGTCGCGTTAGGCGAAACCGCAAACACTAACTTGTTCTGCAGTTCTATCTGACGGATATTCTTTTCTGTAGCTAAAGGATACTTGATGACCGTATACGGATCGAAAGCATTATCAGTTACGACTGCTGCCGGTACCTTTTCTGCCGTGATTTTTTTGGCCATTTTCATTCAAATAATTTTTCCGCAGCTAATTTCTGCACTGCTTTTTCTGTCCATAAGGTGATTCTTCCTGCGTCTGCTCCTGGAGCCAGCAGTTCTGCGTTTAAAGCCTTGACTTCAACCGCATCTACGCCGGGAATATTCTGCGCCGCTTTCAATAAGGAACATTTTTCTCCGGTAACTATCAGTACGCCTTTTTTATGTTGATATTTTCTGCCCCGCGATTTCCCGACGCCGACGCGAACTTTCTTCTGTGCGGAACGAGCTAATTCTTTATCAAGATTCAAATCCATTAGCAATTTTTCCACTTCTGCGGTCTTGGATAAGCTTTCTACGCTTCCAGCGACTACAAAAGGATAAGCTTCAGGAACTTTATGCCCTCTTTTTGCTACGATATCCTTATGCACTGTTGCGGCGATGGCAGAACGAATAGCTTTCCGGTTTTCCTTCTTGTTGATTTTCCGCTCCCATATTTTCTCGGCCTTGGGAGGATGAGAACGGTGGCCGCCCCTTGTTTGAGGGGAAAATGCTCCAATCCAGCCGAATCTTGTTCCCCGACGGGAAACTATCTTTCGGTTAACTCTGCCGATACCCAATCCGTAACAGCCGCGGTACTTCCGCCTTCGTTTGCTTAATTTAGATGAATGCCTTAATCCTGCTTCCTGATCTGCGCCGTGCTGCTGCCGCGCTTTGCTCTGCAGAGAATGTACTGCCCGCTTAATCAAATCCGGCCGGAACTCTTCGGAAAACTGGCTGGGCAAGACTAAATCTCCAGTTTTCTTATTTTGTGTATTTAATAAAGGCAGCTTCATTTTATGATTTCACCGAAATGTAAGTTATTTGCGGCACTTCTTTGGTTATAGATAAATTGGGCCGGATCGGTTTCATGAGCAGCACCGCTCTTTTCTTTGGACCGACCACGGATCCTTTCAGCAAAAGATAATTGTTTTTCAATAAGCCATATTTTGACACGCCGCCGGAAGGAGTGATTTCCTCGCCGCTTTTTCCTATTTTCAGGATGGGCTTATTATAATCAGTCCGCAGATGATAACCCATTTTGCCAGGCTGGGCAACGCTGTAACGAACCCGGTTAGGATGCCAAGGCCCGAGAGTTCCTATACCCCTCTTGGTCTTTTCAGCTTTATGCTGTCTGATGGGAACGCCGAAACGTTTTACAGTCCCCTGAAAACCTTTCCCTTTGGTGATTCCGTGAACATCGACGGAAACACCTGGTTCAAACACATCTTCAACTTTGATTTCTTTGCCTAACACCTGCTGCGCATAGGCGAGTTTTTCATCTTTGCTTCCGCCGATAGCAAGTTCCATCAGTTTGGGCTTCTTCGTATTGACAGAAGCTCGGACAGGATTAGAATGTACCAATAGACGGACATCATCAAACCCGGAAACAGCATCGTATTTTTTAGCAGTTTTTTTTGGCAGTTGGATTTTCTTCCCTAAATTCTTGGATAATGTGTCAGCCCAGATATAACCTGCTTTCTGCAGTCCCAACGGCCCGAGTTTATAGAAACATATTCCCGCTGCATTCATAGACGGACAATCAATGATCGTGGAAGCAACCATTATTTCTTCGCCCTTGGTTACGGAACGCGGACGATTATCTGAAATCAGAAGATGAGTCATGCCTGCTTTGTAACCGATGAATCCTATTGGTTTGGCTTTGTTTTCCGCCGCCCATGATCTAGCTCTGGCTACTGAATGTCTTGCTCTCTTGCGAGGCCAAAATTGTACGCTTCCTCTACGCGGTGCGTGCGGTTGTCCCATTTTTGTAACTGCCTATTCATGACCGCCATCCGAGAATCAGCATATGCAGATTAGCGATGGTTGCCTTTTCAGGCTGATTTTGACGTAGACCATTTAATCGACGAAGTCGATCAGTGTGATTTGCGCCTATTTTGATTAGGTTTCCCTTTTGGGATAGCAGTTATTTATAAATGTGCCGGTAATGCTGGCTTTTGCCCGGCATCTCCGCGGGTACAACAACATTTATATAAAAACATTCTTCCTAAGAAATTCCATGAACTATATATTCACCAACATCCTTGGAACCTTCGTCCTAGATGAAAATATGGCGGCCGTAGATTCTCTGCTGTTCAAATCCATTGAAGAGTACAAAAAAAAAGAAAAATCAGAAGCAAAACTGCAAAAGAAATATAACGCCAAGCCGTTGCCAGCAGATAAATTATCGCGAGCACTGCTATTATTCAAAGGCCCAGAATATTTTGCTCAATTTTATCAGCAAAATCTGGAATTGACCAAAGAAGGACTCAAACATGCTGTCAACGAAGATAATCTCATCATGCAGGCCATCGTTAATATTAACGAGTTAGATAAAATTTCCAATACCATGGCTAAACGTCTCCGGGAATGGTACAGCTTGTACTATCCGGAATTGTCCGAACGGATAGAAAACCACGAGAAATACATCGAATTAGTCTTAGGACAAGAACGGGATCAGAAAACTTTCGGCGCGGATCTTGAAACATCTGACGTTGAAGAGATGAGATTATTAGCCGAAAGGATCGCTTCATTATACGAACTGCGGAAAAAACATGAATTATACCTGCAGAAAATCATGAAAATATATTGCCCTAACTTATTGGAATTGGCCGGAACGACCATCGCCGCCAGATTGATCGAATTGGGGAAAGGATTGAAGCATCTTGCTCTGCTTCCAGCATCTACAGTTCAGCTGTTGGGCGCAGAAAAAGCATTGTTCAGGCATATCAAAACCGGCAGTAAGAGCCCAAAATATGGGGTGATAATCAATCATCCGTTTGTCCAGAATGCTAAGGGGAACGAGAAAGGAAAAGCTGCGCGCAGGCTGGCAGACAAATTATCTCTCTGCGCAAGACTGGATTATTTCAAAGGCGAATTCAAAGCGCTGGAATATAAAAAAGAACTAGAGGAAAAATTACTATGAAAGAATTCCAGGAATTGCATTCCATCGCCGCCAGGGATTTGAAGTACTCAGAATGGTCACAGCAAAGAACATTGGATGAAAAAACGCAGATGCTCCAGCAGGAAGTGAACGAAATGATAGATGCGGTAAAAAATCAGGATATGCAGAATTTACAGGAAGAGTTGGGCGACATTATATGGGATGCTTTGACTATTACCGCTTTGGCTGAAGAGAAAGGATTGTTCACCACTGATGAAACCCTGCGCAAAGCTGCAGATAAGATAAGAATGCGCAAACCTTGGATTTTTACTGGGGAAAAATTAACCGCAGAGCAGGAATCCGAACATTGGAAAAGAGCTAAAGAAAAAAAATGAGCAGCATCAAACCCCACAAAATATTTGAACTGTATTCCGACGGCAGGAGATTGTACACTAAAAGCATCCTTCCGGGGAAAAAACATTTTGAAGAACGAACCTTCAAAGAAAAAGACGGAGAATATCGCGAATTTGACCCTAGTCACAGCAAACTTGCCGCCATGGTCATGAAAGGATGCACTAACGCCGGAATCAGAAAAGGCGATGTCGTCCTCTATTTGGGCGCCTCTCACGGCTATACGGCTTCTTTCATCTCGGATATGGTCAATAAAGAGGGAATTATTTTTGGTATAGATCCTGCACCGCGGGTGATGCGTGATTTGGTATTCCTTTCCGAACAGCGGAAAAATATCATTCCGATACTTGCTAATGCCAACCATCCGGAAGAGTATGTATGGCGGGTTTCAGGAGCGGATATTGTTTATCAGGACATCGCCCAGAAGAATCAGGCCGAGATATTCATCAAGAACTGCAAATTATTCCTGAAGAAAGGCGGCTACGGGCTGCTGGCAGTCAAAGCGCGCAGCATAGATGCCAAACGAAAATCAAAAGACCTTTTCATCGAAGTCAGGACACAGCTGGAAAAAGAATTCACGGTTATTGATTACAGAGTTCTGGAGCCATTTGAACGCGATCATTGCATGATTATCGTGAAGAAATAGAACATGAAAATTCTGACGCAGAACTGCTGGGGGGTCCCGATCAGAAACCGGCACAGAAGATTTGATATCATTGCTAAGACAATTCAAGATAGATCGTACGATATGGTCTGCCTTCAAGAAGTTTTTCTCCGCAGGTGGCATAGCCAATCATTTCATAGGCTTGATGAATATTGCCATTCATATCAAAAAGGAGTAATCTCTCTGAAAGGAGGACTTCTTACCCTCACCAAACAGACGCCTAAAGAAGTTACTTTCCACCGCTATCAAGCGCAGGGAAATTTATTCTCACAGCAGGTTACTGATGCTATCCTAGGAAAAGGATTTCTGGAAACAATCATTGAAAATGAAGAATTGCATGAAGACCTGACTATTATCAATGTGCATAATGTTTTCGTATACCAGCCGCGTCATGACCAAGAGATGCACTTATTAGCGCAATCGGAACAGCTTTTTGAATACGTCAAAAAGAAAATTGAAAAAGGCCGAAAAATAATTCTCGCCGGTGATTTTAATTTTGAAAGAGAATCGATGCCTTACTGTGCCTTTGCCAACCTACTGGAAGATATGACCTCCTCCCTAGAAAACCAATTAGATTTTATTGGTAACTCCGAAGAAGAAACACAGCACATCCACCGGGAGTTTGTAAAACACCCCACTAAAGGAAACCAATTGGATTTTGTATTTAGCAACATCGGAAAAACAAAAAAATCACAATACGTTACCCATACTAGCCAATACCCCAGTGACCATCTGGGAATTTCAGTGAAAATTGAAGCGGACGACCGCTAAAGTTATATATTCAAAGATCATACTTTCAGACATGAGCATAACCCGCGAATCGGCGTACCTTTACTTGTGTTCTAAAGAACTGGCCAAACTCAATAAAAAATTACATGATGTTGGGCAGGAAGCGCAGAAGCTCGCGCAAAAATACCACCAGGCTGCTGATGAAAAAAACCGCCATAAATACAGCAAAAAACATCATCATGCCTTGGAAGAGAGAGGAAATCTAATGAAAGAGTATCGGGAGATGCTGTCAAGGACCAAACATCATCTGGTCAATTTTAATAACGCGCTGAGAAAAGAATTGAAATCATAACCATTGAACTGAAATTATTATGATGATTTTTTAACCTCATCTTCCTTCTTTTTCACATGAATAATATTCACCGGACACACGTCTGCCGCTTCCTGGTTGCTGTCCTTATCTTTTTCGTCAATCTCTAACTCGTAATGATCGTCAACTTCAACAGAATCCTTCAGATGCGCCAGGCCTTGCTCGTCCATCTTCCAGAATTCAGGATTGACGGCAGCGCAGGCACCGCAGCTGATGCAGTCTTTCTTGAAATGGATCACTTTGTATTTTGCCATGATTTACTACCCGAACTGAGCGGATTTATAATAGTTTTCCCACCAAAAACCTTAAATACATTCTTTATTTAATAAAGCGCATGAAAAGGAGTGTGTTGAAAGTATTGTTAGTTCTGCTGACCGCATCATTCCTGCTGCTGGTTTCCTGCAAACCTCAGGGAGCTGGAGAAACTCCGCGGGATACCGCGGCCATCCTGCAACAGGTCAAGACTGGAACGCAGGGAGTGGAAATACAACTTATCCAAGATTCTCCGCCTTCTCTTATCTACGACCAGAATGAACTTATCGCTTTAGTGGAAGTCAAGAATAAAGGCAATTATGATCTGCGGGCGCAGGATTGCTTTGTGCAGATTACCGGATTTGACCAGAACATAATTTCCGGCGGCTTTTCCAGCCCGCGTTCCTGCGCTGAAGGCATAGGAGTTTTAGAAGGAAAGAATGTTTATAACGTTGAAGGAAGCACCAACTTATTGGAATTTGAATCCAGCCTTAATCTTCCCTATAACGCCCCTGATTACAGCCCTAATCTAAATTATCTTACCTGTTACAATTATCATACTGCCGCTAATCCTTCCGTCTGCGTGGACCCGTTGTTCTATCAGGTATCTTCTGAACAGAAAACCTGCCGGCCGAAAGATGTGCCCATGGGCGGCGGCCAGGGCGGACCGGTCGGGATAAGCTATGTTGCCGTAGACATGGTCGGCGGCAAGGCCATCTTTGAGATAAATGTGCAAAATCTGGGAACTGGAAAAGTATTAAGCCCTTATGCCAACATCCAAAACTGTGGGCAAGCGTCCTTGGAATACAAAGATTTGGATAAACTTTCTTACAATGTAGAACTTACCGGCGGAGGGAAAATCAACTGCAAGCCTAATGACGGATTTGTGCGCTTAGTGAACAACCAGGGGAAAATAATCTGCAGTTTCAGCATTCCCGGAGCGACGCCGTTTGAAACCTTATTGCTGATAGATCTGGATTATGGATATATGCAATCCCAGCAGAAAGCGGTCAAGATAGTAAGGACGCCCCAGTAAAATTTAAATATCCTTCTTGATTAATGTTAGCAATATCATCAAAAAGAGGTCTTCATATGAGAAAATTAATGATTCCGGTGTTTATTATAACTTTATTATTTCTAACCGCTTGCCAGCAGCAGCAGCAGGTTGTAAAAGGAGCATTTATCGGCGGAACACAAGGCGTGGTCCCGCAATTTGAAGCTTTCGGCGTGGAAGAAGAAGGGATTTATGCTATTTTTGATGAAGAACCATTTCCTTTGGAAGTCACTCTTCGCAACAAAGGAGAATATGATGTCAAGCTGGACGAAGTGTCGGTTAAGTTATTGGGGCCTTCGCAAGATGAATTTTCAGGTATCGCTTCTTGGGAATTAAAAAATGCCTTGATTTTAGATTCCATTTCGGAGTTAGTCCCGGCAGGAGGAGAAGAGACTTTGACCTTTGGAAGCGAAGCTAAATATATTCAACCGGTAACCGGCCTGGTGGACAGAGAATGGTTTGCTAATGTCGAATACCGTTATCAGACTTACCTTATCGTTCCTGAAGTTTGCTTAAAAGAAGACCTTACCGACCAGCGGGTATGTAATGTCAAGGAAGCGAAAACTTACTTCGCTTCTGGAGCTCCCGTCACCATCAGAAGTGTGGAAGAAGATACTGCCGGTAAAGGCATTGTCGCCCTGAAAATCATGGTCAGCAACGCCGGGACCGGAAAGATTACTAAGGTTGGAGAAGAGTTTGGGGTGCGGAACGTCCTTTCATATAGCACCGATGATTCTGCTTGGGAATGCAAATCCGGCGGTAAAGTCAACGAAGCACGCTTAGATGAAATCGGACAGGCAGAGATAGTATGTAAATTGAAAGAAGCCTTGCCTGAAGGGCACATCTCGACGAAACAAGTGCAGTTGACGCTTGATTACAAGTATCGGGATCTGATTCAGGAGAAATTAAGAATCAAGCAGAGCAGTTGATTTTTTTATGTTTTATAATAATTTTTATAATAATCTAAATAAATTTAATCTCAAAACAGTAATCCGCCTAAATCCAAGTGCGGTTTAGCCTCAGCCATTTCCAGCAAGGCTTTATCCAGATCAGTAACTAAAGAAATTTTCCTATGTTCAATCGGCTGGCCTAATTTCAAAGCTCTCTCGATGCCGTATTGCATCCCCCTGCTGATGCCGAAATCTTCATAGACTGCGCGCAGATCAAACTTGTCGCCCAAGGTCTGTCCGGCAGCAATCCCTAAAGCTCTTTCTTCTGCTACAGTATCATTTAAGACCCCTGCTTGGGTGAAAAATAAGTGCGAGGCATAAGGCGCTTCACCCCTTAACAAAGAATCCCTTACACAAATCCGCGCATACAGAACATTACGGCGTGTCGCTTCCCAATTATCTCCTTTGAAAGGGCTTTCAATGTAGACCAATTTCATAACCAGAAAATCGGCCAAAAGATTATTTAAGTATTTAGAAATTTAAAAAGGCAGTTTGAAATATATATCTCTTACTGCTTGCTCCCCACCAGCATCACAAAAGCTAAGAAACTTTCCAATTGTATGTACTCATCGCTTCCTTCTACCATCCTGAATTCTACTTCCCCGCATTTATCTACTAACTCGACTTTCTTCCGGTCATCTAATTTCAGGTTCCATATTTCTTTCTGGATTTGCCGGATCACATCTAAGCCTGACAGCCCGTAATCTAACATCAAAGATAATAATTTCTTCCGCGAATCCAGAAAGTTTCCTTTGGCAGCCAAAGACAACACTTCATTTACCTCTTTCGGCTTGGCTACGGAAGCCATGGAGAAAATTTGTTCCGGATCAATTCCTTTTCCGAGAACGGCACAACTCTGCATGATATTCTCCAATCTTCGAACATCGCCGCCGCAGACTTCAAACAACGCTTCTTTTGCTTCTGTACTGATAGCTAACCGTTCTTCTTTGGCAACCTTATCTACTACTGCAAAAATCTCTTCCTTGCTCAACGGCTTAAAACGAAACACTGCGCATCTGCTTTGTATCGGATCAAGAATTTTGGAAGAATAATTGCAGCTTAAGATAAATCTGCAGGTCTTGGTATAATTCTCCATCGTCCGCCGGAGAGCCTGCTGCGCTTCTCTGGTCAGGGCATCGCTTTCATCTAAATAAATCAATTTAAATGGAACATCACCCATAGCTTTAGTCCTGGCAAAATCTTTAACTTTCACTCTGACTACATCAATGCCCCGTTCATCAGAAGCGTTCAATTCTAAAGTGTTTTCGCGCCAATGCTCACCGAATAATTCACGGGCAATCACCAACGAGAGAGTGGTCTTGCCGACGCCTGCCGGGCCGGAAAACAACAGATGGGGCATATTCTTTGATTCTACAAAAGCTTTAATCTTTTCTACAATATCTTTCTGCCCTTTAATGTCGCCGAAGGTAACCGGCCGATACTTCTCTGTCCAGATGGATGAAGTCATAAGAATACCAGAAAGAGAGCAGTTTATAAGTTTTGCCGGTGGCCGCAACATAATCGCAGTATAAATCGCACGACATAACACGCAGGTTACGGCACCTGTCTGCGCTGTCCTATGCCATCGTTATTCAGCCGCTGAAAGAAAACAGCAGGCTGTTGATGAACATGTTGGTCAGCCACTGCAGCCGTTCCTGGGAAGAAAGCCAGGCAGAAACCTCAGATATGGAAATATCAAAGAAAAATACTAAAAAAAACAGGACTAATAAAATAAAAAAAAACAAGCGTATGGAATTGATGATTGCTCTTATCACCAAGAAGATTACTACAATTAACAATAAGACGCCGAATATCGCTGGAAAACTCATTCTAAAAAGAGAAGTTCAAAACTATATAATTATTTCTACTCTTTGTTATGCGGATATAAATCCCGTGACTTGAAACGAGGAATTAACGGCACTAAAACGCTGTATAATGTGGCAACAAACGCTATCAAATACCATCCAAAACCAATGGCCATGCCTATCGAGGCTGCAAACCATATGCTGGCGGCAGTGGTAAGATTTTTTATTTTCTCGCTCTTGCCTTTCAGGATCATCCCTGCGCCTAAGAAACCTATGCCGCTGACAACCTGCGCGGCTATTCGTGCCGGAGAATTGGGATCCATATGGACTGAAAGCGCAGTAAATATCATCGAACCGCCAATGACTAAAGAGTGCGTACTGATGCCTGCTGGTTTGCCCCGCAATTCCCGTTCCATGCCAATAATAATCCCGGCAGATAATGAAGCTAAAAGTTTCCAGACAAACGCTATTTCTTCTGCAGTGAATATCCAAAATTGCATGGTTGGTTAGAATAATCTTTTCCTAATTGACGTCCTCCCCAGCCCTAAAGGGCGGGGATTCCCGATACGGGCTTCGGC
>JBBSYZ010000007.1:0-13325 GCA_038045005.1 Nanobdellota archaeon
TTCATAACCCCAAAAAGCTTATCGTAGGGAAATAGTTTCGGGATAACACATTCTTTAGAGAATCTTCAGCTAGCATTTACCAAAGCACGTAAAGGAAAAACCAAGAGACCTGACGTCATGGAATTTGAAGCAGATTTGAAAAACAATCTTCTCCAATTGCGTGCTGATTTGCTTTTTCATTCTTACCGGCCATGCTCACTAACTACTTTTATTATTCGCGATCCTAAAACCAGAAAGATCAACAAATCAGTCTTTCGCGATCGAGTTGTCCATCACGCTCTCTGCAATATCATTGAGCCGATTTATGAACTTATTTTCATTTACGATAGTTATGCCAACCGCAAAGGGAAAGGAACGCTCAAGGCTATACAAAGATTTGATCAATTCAAGAAAAAGGTTGCCCTCCCGCATAAAGATTATATCACCGGCTATTGCCTGAAAGTTGATGTTAAACATTATTTTGAGACCGTTGACCATAATGTTCTGCTAAATATTGTCCAGCGAAAAATTAAAGACAAAAATATTGTATTCCTGCTAAAGAACATCCTTGCCAATTACAACAATGGAGAAGAAGGAAAGGGTATGCCTCTCGGTAACCTTACCTCGCAGTTTCTCGCCAATGTCTATCTGAATGAGTTGGATCAGTTTGTGAAACATATTCTCAAAGCGAAATATTATCTCAGATATGTTGATGATTTGGTGATCTTACATAAAAAGAAAGAAGTTTTAGAATCATACAAACAAGAAATTGATTTATTTTTACGACAGAAGCTTATGCTGGAACTTCATCCTTTAAAATCAAAAATACTCACATTTAATAAAGGGGTTACTTTCCTTGGTTTTCGGGTATTCTATCATCATAAGCTGTTACGCAAATCTAATTGGCGAGCTGCCAAAAGGAAAATAATCTCTTTGAAAAATGATTTTGACACGGGCACAATTGACTACGATTCCGTGTACGATAGTATGATGGGCTGGTTCGCTTACGCCAAACAGGCAAATACCTCCAAGATTGGGGAAATCATGGGCAGAAATTTAGAAGAATATTTTCCTAACGAGTTTTCGAGCATCGAACTAAGAAAAATATGCAAGTTTGCTAAACCAAAAATTATTTTGCCAGCTAAAGTATAATAAACAACCACAACCTTTTTATCTTTCTTTTATTTTAATCTTGTTTATGGTGTTTGATGTAATTATCGGCCGCTCTAAGAAGGATGTGGAGACGTTCGGAAAACGCGGAACCGTCTTTCTGGGCAAGCAGTACGTCCAGATGGGGCAGACCACTTCTATCTCCAATCCGGTGTACATGGATGTGGCCGGTTCGCATGTTGCATTTATAGTGGGAAAACGCGGAAGTGGAAAATCGTACACTATGGGTTCTATCGCCGAAGGATTGACTGACCTTCCGCAGGAGATCAAGCAGAATCTTTCTATTGTCTTATTAGACACCATGGGCATTTATTGGACCATGAAATATCCCAATTTCCAGGATGCAGAACTGCTGAAAGACTGGAACATGGAAGCGAAGGGATTGGATGTCAAAATATATACTCCGGCGGGATTCTACTATCAGTACAAAGAAGAAGGGATCCCCACCGATTTTCCGTTTTCCATCCGTCCTCTTGACGTCGGCCCCCATGATTGGTGCACCGCTTTCAATATAGATCCCAACTCTGCCGAAGGGGTGCTCATCACCAAGACGGTGCAGGATTTAGCCAAAAAAGAAGAAAGTTATGAACTGGATCTGCTTATCGGCTTGGTAAAAAACGATCCGGAAAGCGATCATGTAGTACGAAGCGTAGTCGTAAACCAGTTTGAGAAAGCCAAGGGTTGGGAAATATTTTCTAAAGAAGGGACTCCCTTAAAAGATCTGGTCGCTCCCGGGCAGGTGACGGTCTTGGACGTAAGCCCTTATGCTACTATGGCTTCCGGCTGGGAAATTAAAGCGTTAGTGGTCGGTTTGATCTGCAGAAGCTTGTTCAATCAGCGCATGTTAGCCAGAAGGACGGAAGAATTCAAGACTGTCGATGCAGCCATGCATTATTTTGCCAAAGAAGCCGAAGCAAAAATGGAAGAGCCGTTGGTCTGGCTGGCATTAGACGAAGCGCATGAACTATTGCCTAAAGAAGGAAAGACTGCTGCTACTGATGCTCTTATCACTATCTTGCGTGAAGGAAGACAGCCGGGCATCTCCTTGATACTTGCTTCCCAGCAGCCGGGAAAAATACATACTGATGTCATGACTCAATCAGATATTGTCATAGGGCACCGCCTTACCGCCAGGCTGGATGTGGATGCGCTGGGACAGTTGACCCAAAGTTATATGCGCCAGGGATTAGAGCAGGAGATGGACCATCTGCCGCGGGTGAAAGGCGCAGCAGTTATTTTTGACGATGCCAATGAACGAATATTTCCCGTGCAGTTGAGGCCGAGGTTCACCTGGCACGGCGGCGGTTCCCCGACTGCCATCTCTGCGAAGAAAGAATATTTTGCTAAAAGTTTGGAACAATTGAAGAATCTGTGAAATTATTAATGGCTTTTTCTCAGAATAAATTTACACTTTTATATTTTGTAGCCTTTTAACCCTGTTCACAGTAGATGGGTGTGTGCTGAACAATTCCAGAAAGGCACTCGCTTTCAGCGGATTGGAAATAAACATATGCGCGGTAGCTTCCGTTTTCCCCATTCGGGCAAAGGGATGATTATGTACGTTTTTCTCAATCTTCTGCAGGGCCGAAGCCAGCGCTAAAGGATCGCCGCTCAATCTTGCGCCAGCCTCATCAGCCAAATATTCTCTGGATCTGGAAATAGCCAACTGGATGATCATGGCCATGATGGGAGCAATTATTGCCAGCACCAATAATTCTATGATATTTCCATTTTGATTTTCATTATTTTTACCCATGCCGCCGAAGATAGCTGTCCACCGGGCCATCATGGCGATGTAGGAAATGACGCCGGCGATAGTCGCAGCGACAGTAGAAATAAGTATATCTCTGTTTTTGATATGTCCGATTTCGTGGGCTAACACGCCCCGCAATTCTTTTTCTTCTAATATCTGCATGATGCCAGTCGTCACGGCAACGGCAGCATGCTGCGGGTTTCTTCCTGTCGCAAAAGCGTTGCTTTGCGGCGTATCCACAAGGTAAACTTTAGGCATCGGTATATTTGCCTTTCCGGAGATCTCTTTGACCATCGAATACAATGGGGCATATTTCTTCCGGTCCGCTTCTTTCGCTTTATACATCCATAATACTATCTTATCTGACCACCAGTAAGAAATAAAGTTCATCCCGCCGGCAAAAATCAGTCCGAAAAGCAGCCCGGTCTTTCCTCCGGCCAGCGCACCTATAAACAGAAATAAACCCGTCAGGCTGCCTAACAGCAATGCGGTTTTAATATGATTTTTGATGTCCATCATTGCATTAATAATGGGGGTGTTTTAAATAATTTGCGCTTAAAAACAAACAGATGGCCGTCCACGTCAAAAGCCCACTATTTTGGCTGTAAAAAATTCTTCGTAAGTAGATCAATATCTTGATAACTATTCAAAGTAACGCAGGGGAAACTATATAAATCACATAAACTTACTTTGTTTAAAATGGTGATAGCGTGGTTTTAGAGCACATATTTCCGGAAGATTGGCTGGAACAGAAAGGAAGATATGCTTTTTTATTAGGGGCGGGGTATTCTATTGTAGGGCTTTTGATTGCTCCGATATTATTTCCGGGAGATCCAGCCCTGGTTGCAGTAGCATTGACTTCCATGCTTCTCCTGCCGGAATTGTACAAGATATTTTCCATAGAGGAACGCCAGGAAAGTTTAGAACAGAAAGTCACTTTCAGATCCTTGTGGCGAGATGACATTGAAGTGGTCCGCATCTACATTTTCCTGTTTTTAGGGGTGTTGCTGGTTTATTCCATCGGGACAATTCTTCTCCCTGAATTTCAGGCTAACGCCCTTTTTAGAGAACAGCTGGAGATTCGTTTTGGGCAAGGATTTGCAGGTTCCGCAACTGCGGGGATATTTTCCAGTTCACTATTCTATGATTTACTAAGCAACAATTTCTTGGTCTTGATGGCCTGTTTCATCATGGCGTTATTGACCGGCGACGGGGGAATTTTTCTTATCGTATGGAATGCGTCCGTATGGGGAACTATCTTTGGGCTGACTGCAAAAAGTGCCGCCGTATTTGCCGGCCAACACCCAGCCTATTTCTTCGGATTGATAATGTTGATTGTATTCCCGCACATGATCATAGAGGGAATAGCTTATTTTCTGGCGGCGATATCCGGAAGCATCATATCTAAAGATGTCATCTTGGAACAATTTGCATCCGATCGTTTTTTGGAAGTCTTCGGCTTCAATCTCTATCTGCTGCTTTTCGCCCTGTTGTTTTTGCTTCTGGGAGCGTTAGTGGAAACATTTGTGCTGGAAAACGTAACCATATATCAAGATATAATTCAGATGAGTTTCCAAGCCATCGGCGGATAGATAGCAGAAGTATACAGGTCATAAGTATATTTGTTATAAGGTATGTTAGTCCAGTTAGCCATGCGGTTTGCATGTTTTATAAAAATCACATTGGCCGCCGTTCCACTTGCACAAGGGGTTGATATTCTTCGGATAATCATCTATCTTTTCAGTCTTGGAAGTATGTGCATGGATCAATTCAATCTCCCGTTTCGCCAATTCCAGCAATTCTTCATCCACTGGCACTAGTTTTAATTTATGACGCAGAAAGAAAATTCCTGCTTTGGAAGGCATTTTTCCATGTTTCTCAAAATATAGCAGGCTGTAGATTGCCAACTGCAATCTTATGGAATCTTTAACTTCCAGGCTGGAATTGGTCTTATAATCGATGATATGCACTTCATCTTCCAGGTGATGGATGGCGTCAATGAAACCCTGCACGGAATAGTTGTCAGACAAATATTTCGTTTCCCTCAGCGGCGTAAGGTACTGAAAAGCTTCAGGCAGGCTGATGTTTTTCTTTCTGGCAGTCTGTTCCAATTTTTCTATGAATTGGTTAGTCCAATTCATCAGTATCAACAGGGTCTCTTCAAAATAAAAACGGATCTGGTCGTGGTTAAGGTTCAATCCTTCCAGCTCTTTTTTCCGCGCTCCCCAATGGTGGATCAATAGTTTTTGGATCGCTTCACCGCATTTCTGCCGGCAATTTTCTTCCGTCAGTAAATTGGGGTCGATATCATAGAAATATTCCAGGCAGGAGTGGGCGATATTTCCCCTGACCGTATGGATGCTGGGGAAAGTAGGCAGCTTTTCGATATATTGGTGATAATATTTCCGTTGGCACTGTTTAAATGTATTGATGGAAGAAGGCGATTCTATCCTTTTGGCCATCAGGAACCACCCCGTCGATTCTTGATAGTTGCCAATACCTCTTTTTTATTGTCCATGCCTCCCCTCTTTTCAATAAATCGCAATAAGCGCCGGTTTAAATGCTTTTCCGTAGCGCAGTTGCAAACAATTTTAAGCAATTTTTCAAGATGATATTTAATCTATTTCCATTTCCTGATGTTTAGAAAATCGCTATAGTGATTTTCGCAAACCTTTATAAATACGGGGACAGAATATAAATCCCATGTCAGAACCAGCAGATCAGGAAATACCGATGATCCGGGTGCGGCTCCCGCAGAGAAATGAAGTGCTGGGGATTGTGCAGCAGCGTCTGGGTGGCAGCCGGATGAGAGTTCTCTGTCTGGATGAAAAAGAACGGATCTGCAGGATACCGGGACGTTTGCGCAGGAGTTTATGGGTGCGTGAAAATGATGTGGTCATTGTCGAGCCTTGGGAACTGGGCGGGAACGAAAAGGGAGACATAGTGCATAAATATCAAGGCAAGGCGGAAGTAGCTTTCCTTAAGAAGAAAGGGTATCTGAAGAATCTGACCGAAGAATTCTGATTCGTATGTAATTCATATGCGATTCGTATGCTTAAGTATGACTACTCGACAATAGAAATTTACTTAAATACCTTTTTATCCAGATTATCTGATGGCTTCAAATAACCTGCGGAAACTTTTCCTTCATGTGATACTTTTGGCCACTCTTTTATTCGGGTTGGTCCAGATAATCGTCAGCAATAAAGGTGTTTTTTCCAACCTGCAATTGGCAGGATTGATAATGCTGCTGGTCTTATGCGCAGTTGGATTTGCGGTCCATCCGCGTAAGGGTCAATACCTTTTCTTTGCGGTATACTTCATGTATCTTTGCGATTTGCTTTTAATATGGTATTTTTATGAGACGCTGTATTTGGTTCTCTTATTGACCAGCCTGTTCGGGTTTATGATCAGTATCCCGCAAAAGCAGGTGGCCAGATCCGCAACTCTGGAAGAGGTGGGCGAAGTTTGCGAAGTTCTTGAACCGGCCAAAGATGAACTTAAAAATGAACCGGTTAAAGAATCTGCGCCGAAGCCTTCAGAGGAAAGCAAGCCGAAAGTAAAATTTACGCCGGGAAAATACGTTGCCAGCAAACGCAGCAACGTATATCACGAGCCAAAATGCGAATGGGCAATGAAGATACACAAAGATCGCCGCGTATGGTTCGCTTCCCGTCAGGAAGCGTTGAACAAAGGGTATAAGAAGCACGATTGTGTGAAGTGAGTTATTTTTCTGAGTGAGGGTGGCTGTAAAAACCATAAATACGGAAAATCTTCTCTCATTTCTTCCAATAATACAGCGCCAGTCCGATCACCGAGAGAGAGATGGCCATATCCGCGATATTAAACACTGGCCAGAAAGACAGATCAAAAAAATCGATGACATATCCTCTAAAAGTTCTATCTATCAGGTTGCCTACCACTCCGCCTAAGAATAATCCAAACAGGATCTGCGGTATTTTTTCCTGCGGTATTTTTTTGTAAAAGAAAATGACTGCCAATGCGGCCAGGGCGGAGATAAACGCCAACAACCCCGTCTGCCCTTTGAGTATGCCGAATCCTGCGCCGGTGTTATGTACAAAATGGATGGACATGAATCCCAAGCCCCATTCCGGCCGTATTTTATCTACCGCATATTTGCTAAATTGGTCAAGCAATACTGTTAATATAGAAACAGCCAGAAAAACAATAAAATATTTTTTTGCTTTCACCATAGTCTTTCGCGCCGCTGCTGTTCCACGCCGGCTGCTCTTTCCAGATTCGCGGTACGCTGGTCCAGTGATGCCAGCATGGCTTTGATGGTATCCAGCTTGCTGCTGATCAATTCCAGGTCCCTTTCGACATTTTCTGTACTTGGCGGGAATGCTGCCTGCTGCTGAAAAGCGGTTTGTTGGTATGGAGAACCTTTAGCGGCCGTTCTGGCTGGTTCCTGACCTGGGAAAAGTGGTTTCTCTTCAAAATCGGGCAGCGGCTCCAACCCCAGATTATCTTCAAGTCCTTTTTTCAGCTGTTCATCTGCCATCTGATCAAAATCAAACTCATCATCCCGGCGCCAGAACAGCAGTTTATTTAAGATGCCCATGTGGAGAGGAACGTTTTCACAGTTTAAATTGTTTTCTGAAAAATACCTTAAAAGTAAATAACTCCGCGTGTAAACATTTTACTTCTTGAAGATTATCTTATAAAAATTATGGTGTTCATCGATAAGCACTTTCGCATCAGGGTCTATCCGGTCGTAACAGACATAAGTGAACGGCAGAAATGGTTCTACAAATGCATGGACTTGCTGTTTGCTCATGCTTTGCCCTTTCTTATTCCTCAGCTGTTTCTCCTGCAATAATCGCCATCCCTTATGCGCTTCCGGAGAATCAGCTTTAAGCATGACGATATAATCTATAAATTTCCATAACGGCTGGTATTCTTTTATGAAATCAAGCACCACTTGGTGGTATTTCAATCGCGGATCAAGTTTTTTTATATCAATCTTATTCTTTTTACAGATGGAAAGAAATTTTTTGGAAGAGATTTCCGGAATCCCCACGCACCATCCTTCCAGGATTACCAAATCCTGTCTTCCACGCACTTTTCTGGTCTTAGCCCGCACATCGCCCTTCCCACCATATAACGATTTGTCAAATGTGGGAATCTCCAGGTTTTTCCCACTTTTTGCTTTTCTTAGTGTTTCCAGCAGCAGTTCTGTCCTATGCGTTCCCGGCAAGCCCCTGGCTATCTTGTAAAATGAGTTGCGGGGAAATCTCTCCCGTAGTTTTTTCCGTTCCCGGTAGGTTTTGTAATAATCATCGATGGAGAACGATTGAACTTTAAATCCCTTTTTTTTCAGATTTTTTTCCAGAAATTTAACGAGAGTAGTCTTACCTGTCCCCTGCCCGCCCTGGATGCCGACGATGGCAGTGCTTCCTTTTTTGTGGGCTTCTATAAGTTTTTCAGCGATAGGAGCTATTATTCTTTTCTCTTCCTCTTTGGTGAATGTTCTTTCTCCCATATTTAAGGAAAAGGAATTTTCGTATTTATAACTTCCGCCGCATCCAAACTTATCAAAAGCTATTTAAAGTGAATTCCTTCTTAAATCGACATGGCCAAAAGCAATTTCCTCTTGGTAGACCTGAACGAACCGAAAACCAAAAAATTAGCTGAAACTATCACCAGCGAAACCAGCAGGAAAATCCTCAATCATCTGGCCGATAAAGAAGATACTGAAGCAAATATCGCAAAATTGCTCGATCTGCCCATCTCTACGGTCCATTATCATCTGCAAAAACTTCAGGAAGCCAATCTGATCACGGCCAAAGAATTCCATTACAGCTCTAAAGGGCGGGAAGTCCTTCATTACAAGCTGGCCAATAAGTATATCATTATCGCTCCCGGCACCGTGGTTGGATTAAGAGAAAAACTTAAAGGGATCCTCCCTGCTGCTTTGGCAGTATTGGGGATAAGCGCAATCATAAAACTGGTGCAGCAGATGTCGCAGCAAGTTCCCATTCTGGAAACGGCAGAATCTTTAGCTGCTGATGCTGCTCCGGCTTTAGCGCAGGAAATGGTGAAAACAGCAGCTCCCATAATTCCGGCAGTTCAATCACTGCCTGACATCGCTTTGTGGTTTTTAATGGGAAGCATAGCCGCTTTGTTGATTTATCTGGTTGTAGAATTGACAAGGGAGAAAATAAAAAAATAAGGCTTATTTTCTGCTAAATCCGGTTCTCTGAACATACTGATAAATATCTCTCCGATGTCCGATCAGCACCACGAAAAGATTTTTCTTATTCTCATCAACATCAATTAGAATTCTGTAATCTCCGACCCTAAGTTTGTATGATTTTACCTCCACTAATGCTTCCAGATAATGTAACGGTTCATCAGCGATGGCATTTACTTTCTTGATTATTCTCCTGGCATCGGGTGGATGAAGTTTCCGTAAGAACTCTCTGGCTTTTTCATCTCAATTTATTTCATAGCTCATTCTAAGTTGAACTCTTTTAGAATATCTTTATTAGAAACGCGTTTTCCTCTGGACATTCGCTCACGAGCTTCTCGCACTTGAAGTTTGATTTCCTCGCGAAGCTGAGGCTCAAGCCGGATTACATGCTTTATTTCAGCCATATCTTTCTTAAGTAACTCTAAATCTTCGTGAATTTTGCTCAGTATTTCTGTTTGGCTCATTTTAAGTATCTCCTGTTCTTAAAATAAGCCTGATTTAAATAACTTACTTCTTGTTTTTACCCCTTCTTATAATTTATATGATCCATAAGCAGAGAAAAGGTAATCTTAGCTTCAGAGCCGCAATATTTATAACTAAACCTCTTTTCACTATAATAGTTCGGGGAACTTACCATGTCATTAGAAACTATCACCGGAAACTTACGCGATGCTTACCGCCAGCTTCAGCCGGGCACGATGCTGCACGCTGATGAATTGATGAACGAACGCAGAGATAATCCGGAATTGCGCGACCAATGGTTCTATACCGCTGACGGAGAAGTATACTTCCTTAAGGGTAAGAATAAAACTCCCACCTTAGCAATGACCCGAGAAGCTCACAATCCCGTTTTACAAAATATTGATGTTGCCTTTGAGCAGTTAATTAATGAGCACAACTATCCGGTCTCGCAAGCTGATTTTAAACAGGCTCTTGCTGCTTCCGATACAACGCTGATCGCTCTGCCTAAACTGCGCCTATCTATAGTTAATCAAGAGTATGGCTATCTTCCTATCGGAAACACTCCTGCGGAATATAAAAAATTGAACGCTGAAGAACGTAAGTTCGCAGAACGTGTCTTCGGTCAGGGACGGGATTTTGTCCAAAATATGGAAATGCTGAAAGTTGCAGATATTAGTGAAACCAGAATTTACGTTCTTAATCCAGATTATGTTCGGCAACATGCAGAAAAAGGTGCAGTTGCGCGGGCCTCTTGGCTTGACAATTTCAATTACTATTCCGATTTCTACGCCAATGATCGTAGTATCAGCAACCATGACCGCGTTCGTGGGGTACGTGCGAGCGAAGCGAGCAGAGAAGCGCAAGAAATGTGACTACGAACACATTTCTGCGCAGAAAACTGATAGGTTTCAGTTTTCTTGCGCCTGCAGGGCGCAGCGCGAAAAAATCAGGTTCCCCTTACAGAGAACAAGGAGCAGTAGTAAATCCATCATTTGATGAAATTCTTGCGTTTACCACTTCTTACGTACCTAAAGTGGTGCGAGAGCAATACGAAGCTGGATTGCGAAATTTATATAAAAAATAAAACTAAAAAAATTTACTTTCTCTATTTACTTCTTTCTCTTCTTCAGCTTCTTCCATCCCAGCCATGCCAACAATGCAGCAGCAGCATAGGGAAGTATGCCCACTAGTAATTTAAGCAGGCTGTTAAGGCTGTCAACAAATCCGGCCACCAGTTCCGAGAACTTTACGAAGACAGTATTCACGTACTCCGATTGCTTCTCGGTCAAAGTGACATAAAGAGTCGAATATTCCACTCTTGTTCCTGCGTTCTTAAGCTGTTCTTCCAGGTATTTGACCGTCCGTTCCTGGTTGAAGATGCGGTCGCTAAGCTCGATTTTATCTGAGATTACTGTCGCTTCCGCCAACATCTGCTGGTATCTGGTTAAACGTTCTTTCTCTGCCTGCAGTTCCGCTTCCAGCGACACAAACTGTTCGGTGATGTCGTCCGCATTTTCGCTGAACCAGGTGACTTCGCCGATCTGCTTCAATTGCATCAATACGGCGTCATACTTGCCTTTTTCTACTTTAATGCTGTAACTGCCGGAATAATAAGATCTTCTTCCTGGGTCGTATTTCTGCGCATTTTCGTTCAGCAGTAAAGCATCGCTCGCAGTGATGATACTCTTAAGCTTGCTTTCCGCATCCTTGAAGGTTCCCCGTTCTACTTCCGTAGAAAGGGATGCGGTTTTGGTAATTTTTCGGTCAGCGGTTTCCGGAGCAAAACCATCGCTATATATGGGCGACGGCATCCCGATGCCCATCTTTGACTCGACAGCTGCTATTTCATCGCCCCTCTGATCGAATCCTGCAAATCCTCCTCCAAATACATCTTGCTGCAGCGTTTCAATCGCCGGCAAGCTGGTAAACAATAAGAAAATCACCAGCAGCAGCAAGACGATCAGCCAATTCTCTTTCATCTTTTGAAATTGTTCTTTGATAGTCATTTTTGTTTCTCCCTAGATTAACATGCCTATAAATCAAAACTAATATATAAATACTTCAAAGACTTCAAGAAGGGTTGAAACTATTTTTGGGCCGATTATTGATCTACGGACTGGTCCTTTCCGGATCCCTTGGCAGCAGCACCGCTTCCCGGACATTATCCAGTTTCAATAGCCGCTGGGTTATCCGGTCCAACCCGAATCCGGCTCCGCCGTGCGGGGGAATTCCATACTTAAATATCTCTGCGTACGCTTCCATTTTATCTAAATCCATGCCTTTTGCCTTAGCCTGCTTCTTCAATATTTCGTATCTATGCTCCCGCTGCGCTCCGGAACATATCTCTACCCCATTGAATAAGAGGTCAAAAGATTTGGTCACGTCTGCTTTTCCTTCAGGCTTCATGTGATAAAACGGCCTGACTGCCCAGGGAAATAAAGTGAGGAAAACGAATTCACAGCCATATTTTTCTTTCACCAATTCCCCTAACAAGCGTTCTCCTTCAGCATCAAGATCTTCATCATCCCGGTATTTTTTTCCTTTTTTAATCAGCAATTTCTTGGCTTCTTCCATGCTGATGCGGGGAATTTTTTCAGGAATGGCAAGCTCAATTCCGAGCAATTTCAATTCTTCAACAGCTTCTTCCATTAAATGCGTCATAAGATATATGAACATGCTTTCAATCAAATCCATGACGTCATCAAAATCATCAATGAACCCCATCTCAAAATCAATGCCGGTAAATTCAGTCAAATGCCTGGTAGTGCGAGATTTTTCTGCTCTGAATACTGGAGCGATTTCATAAACTCTTTCAAACCCGCCGGCAACAAACATCTGTTTATATATCTGCGGCGACTGCGACAAATATGCAGGTTTTCCAAAATAATCCAAGATAAACAATTCCGCCCCCGATTCCACGCCGATGGTAGTTATTTTAGGCGTATTGATATTAGTAAATCCTCTGCTGTCAAAAAAATTAGTCAATATTTTGGCAATTTTACCGCGAATTTTGAAAACGGCCATTCTTTTCAAGTTTCTGGTGTCTAAGAAACGATGGTCTATTCTTTTGTCGATATGGGTGTTGCTTTTATCTGAGTTGTCAATGGGCAAGGGCGTTGCCGCCGGTGAAATAACGCTTATTTTCTTGATCAAGACTTCGATACCCCACCTGGATTCGTTGTTTTTCTTTGGGGTCCCGACTATTTCCACCACAGATTCGTTGGTGATCTCGCCCAGAGCCGCGAAAGAATCATCTTCAGTTTTACCTTTCAACGCAATCGTCTGCATATCGCCGGTACGATCACGCAGGATGAGGAATTTTATCTTGTTCAGGTTTCTGATGTCCTGCACCCAGCCTTTTATGACTACTTCACGGTCTAGGTTATCTTTCAGTTCGTTGATAAGCGTCCTTTCCATCGGAAACTAAAATAAGCGGGCCCCTTTTTATTGTTTTCTGTTGAAAATAATAACACCTATCAAAGAAGACCTTTTCAGATGAGGCAGGCATTAGCCGCATCTACGCCGCCCGCTTTTCAAAAAAAACAAATGGCGCCTTCAAAAAAGAAGAAAAAAATAAAAAAAAATACTAAACCGGAAACTTATCTTTTCTTTTTCTTAGCCATATTTCTACACCTCTTTTGAAAATAACTATTTTTTAGAAATACTTTTACCTATATTAATCTTTCTTAAATTTGATACACTCACCTTATCGTGATATGTTGTTTCTTCTAACCCTTTTAATGAGTT
>JBBSYZ010000008.1:0-42001 GCA_038045005.1 Nanobdellota archaeon
AGTTTCATAACCCCAAAAAGCTTATCGTAGGGAAATAGTTTCGGGATAACACAACTTCGATGGAAACCTAAACGTTTATAAAACAAATAGATTATTTATTCTTAGTGCCACCGTCGCATTCATAAAGGCAAATGCCTTTAGACGCGACGTTGTCTTCATTACATTACGCCACCGTCGCATAATCCGGTATTGCGCAGGTCTTGAATAAACTTTTTAAAAAAAAGTTTAATCAAAAACCTCTATGAAGAGAACCTGTTCCTTCGGGAATTCTCGGTTCAAACGAGAAACTGCGTTTCTCACCCAGAAAAACGCAGTTTTTCTGAATGTCCGAGCGGTGGCGCTTTTTTTATTGTTTGTTTTGGATCTAAAACACCGCAGCTCTGCTGGGGTTGGATTTTTTATTCCTAATCCAGTATCCTTTCGGTAAAGAGCAAGAACATCCTAACAAACTTTAAAAAAGAATCCATATTAGAATTCTAAAATACGGCTGTGGTCTAGTGGTTTGATCCGAGCTTCCCAAGCTTGTGGCCCGGGTTCGATTAGCTGAATGCTATTAATGCACAGCTCGATTTTCCCGGCAGCCGTACTTTGCCAGCGCAAGAAAACTGACAAAAATCAGTTTTCTGCGCAGAAATGTGGTATCTTCCACATTTCTTGCGTCGCATACACAAAATGAGTACGCATTTTGGTCGCGACTTGGCTCACGCCAGCGTCGCATAATCCGGTAGTGCGGCAGTCTCGAAAGCAACTTTTGGAAAGTTGCATCAAAATGGGGGCATAAAGCCCACCAAGAGTTAACTGCTCCCTCTGGGATTCCCGGTTCAAACAAATGGTTACGCGCATTTGATACGCAAGAGCGGGTTAGGCATAAAGCCTAACGCACTGCGGATTAATGCGTAATCATTCTGAAAGTCCGGGCGCTGGCGCTTTTTTTTTACAACCAGCTTTTATCACCACATATTTTAAATACCATGCATTTTTCTTCATTGTGGAGGTGTCTACTATGACATATTATGAAACTTTGTTTCCGGTGATATTTTTAGCCGGAAGGATTATAGTCGGAGGATATTATCTTTTGAGCGCCGGCCATCATTTTCTCAAATTAGATATGCTGACGCAATATGCAAAATCTAAGAAAGTGCCGCTGGCAAGAGAGGCAGTACTGTTTTCCGGATTGCTTTTGCTGCTGGGAGGAGTTAGTGTCCTGCTGGGAGTCTATCCGCAAGCAGGAGTTCTGCTGTTAGTTCTATTCTTGACCGCGGCATCATTCAAGATGCACGATTTTTGGGCGGTGCCGGAAGAGCAGAAGATGGCTGAGAAGATGAATTTCCTGAAGAATATGGCTCTTCTTGGATCGGCATTGATGTGGCTGGCGATACAGACCCCTTGGGCTTTTAGCCTAACGATTTAATTTTATTTTTAATTTTATTTTTTAAAATTTATTAGGCCATAAATACAAGCAAAAAATGAAAAACCCAGTCGCCCCAAGGGGCGGGGTATCTGTAACAATATACCCTAAATATTTGGGCGCCTTGGTTTTTCGTCCAGAAAACATATATGAATGATTTATTTCATCCCAATCACCGCAAGCACACAATGAAGCAAAGACTTCATTGGTGCGCCAGTAAAATCGTTGTTTTACTGTGCGCGGAGGGGTATGTTTTCTGAAATCATCACAGCTTCAATCCTTCTTCCGCCAATAATTGTCTCTGCCATTTCCTCAGGCAATCGGTTTTGTTAGCAGAAGCGATCTCGCTCATCTGTTCCTTGTTGATGATCAAATGCCCTTTGATGCCAATCTTGTCGGCTGCTTTCAGCTGCAGTTCATTAAGCTGTTCAAACAGGTCTTTCTGCTGCTGGGAATACCTCTTTTTTTCTTTGATTTGGATATCTACCGGCTCTCTATTCCCTTCCTCCACAGCAGCATAAAACTGAGCAGCTTCCTTCCGCACAATAGGATGAACTCCCCGCAGATTTTCCCATTGCGGCGGATGGAGAGAACATTCACGCAGATGATTGTTGTTGATTATGAAATGCGACGGCCGATCAACTCTCTTAGCCAATTTCTGGCGGAGAAGAAACAATTTTTTGAAAATGCCCAGCTGTCCGGGAGAAAAAACTTTTACGCCGCGGACATCGATGAAAGCCTGTTCGTTATAACTAAAATCTGCCCGCTCCAGCACTGCAAATTCTTCTTCGGCCCAGGACCAGCGCCCTTTCTGCTGCAGTTCCTTTTTGAAAATGTCGCGAAGCTGGATCAAATATTGAGTGTCTTTTGCCGCATAAGAAAGCATTTTAGTATCCAGCGGCCTTTTGGTCCAGTCTGCCATCTGGTATTTCCGCTCTTTTTCAATGCTAAAATATTCTCTCAGCAGATCGCCGAGGCCCAGCTGCTTTTTTCCCAGCAATAAAGCGGCCAGCTGCGTGTCAAAAACATTTCTGGGCCGGCATGAAAACTGTTCGTGAAGAATCCGGAAATCGAAACTCACGTCATGGAATATTTTCTGAATGTTTTTATTTTCAAATATATCTGCCAGGGGCTGGATTTCCTTCATGACCAATACATCAATTATCCAGATTTTATCCAGACTGGAGATTTGAATCAAAGTGATGTAAGCTCCGTAATGATGGAGATTATTTTCGCATTCCAGATCCACTGCCAGATCAGCAGCGGAATTCCATTCCCGCACCGCTTCGTAGAGCGCATCTTTGGTATCTACATAAGTAAATGAAACCATAGCCCCAATATCTGATAAATATATATAAATATATGGCGGGTTTTTATTAAAATTAAGAGTAATATCGTCAGGATAGGTTTCAGGTGGGTGGGGATGAAACTCAATGAAGGGGAATTGAAACCTGCCGGTGAATTCATCCGGAAGCAGATTTGGAATAATTGATGGGAAGAAGGAATTTCAAAAATAAGCAGTGAAAAGTAAGGAATAAAAAAGTGCCCCGGCCGGGATTCGAACCCGGGTCACCGCCTATCCTTGGTTTCCCACGAAAGGGCAGTATGATAGTTTGTCCCCAGACAAACTTTACATATCTGTTTGTCTTGGTCCGGATAGTGTCAATAAACCAGCAAAGATTTATCGTCTACACCACCGGGGCGTTAATTGGCAAAACATTACCTGCTTTAAAAAGATTTCTGAGACTACTCGCTTAATCACAACAAAAACCTTATAAAACGAAATCCAAATTCACCCCTGCATGAAAGATAAGGTTATTTTACGATTGACTGAAAATGTTACTGTTAAAGGCAACAACGGACAGGAGGCTAAAGTGGTAGCTAGAATCGATACCGGAGCTACTTCTTCCTCTATCGATGAATCACTAGCAGGAGAACTGCAGCTAGGCCCGGTCCTGCGTTCTAAAGTGATTAAATCTGCGTCGGGAATCCGTAAACGGCCAGCGGTAAAAGTTACAGTGATCTTAAAGGACATCTGCATCGAAGAAGAATTTACTCTGGCTGACCGAAGCCACATGACCTACAAAATGCTCATAGGCCAAAATGTGCTGAATAAAGGCAATTTCCTTATCGATCCGTCTAAAGATGCAGAACCGAGGGATAAATGAAAGCCGCGCTCATCTCGCTGGGAAGTAAAAGTTCAGAGATGTCCGGGGAAGCCATGAAGAAATATTTCCAGCAGGTAGACTTGCTTTACCTGACCAAGATTGAAGTGCGCCTGGGAAAAGAAAGCGGCATCTTCTATGAAAATAAGCCGCTTGATAATTACGACTGCGTCTATGTAAAAGGCTCATTCAGATATGCTAATCTGCTCTGTTCCATCGCTTCCATGCTGGAAGGAAAAGTTCCGTATATGCCCCTTCCTGCCAATGCCTTCACTACTGTGCATAATAAACTGCTAACGCATCTGGTGCTTCAGCAACACAATATCCCCATGCCCCGAACTTATATTTCTTCCACCACGGAAACTGCAAAAGAACTGCTTAAGCGGGTCAATTATCCAATAGTTATGAAGTTTCCTGAAGGAACACAGGGAAAAGGGGTTATGTTTGCCGATTCAATAAGTTCTGCTTCTTCGTTATTGGATGCCTTAGGAGTTCTTAAGCAGCCGTTTATCATTCAGGAATATATCGATACCGGAGGCACAGATATCAGAGCTCTGGTGGTCGGAGATAAAGTTATAGCCGCCATGAGAAGGAAAGCGCAGACTGAAGAAAAAAGAGCAAACATCCATGCCGGAGGAAAGGGACAACCGGTGCAATTAAGTCCTGCGATAATCAATCTGGCGCTGGCTACCTCCAAAGCATTAAAAACAGATGTTTGCGGAGTCGACATCCTTGAAGGACCGACCGGGCCGCTGGTTATCGAAGCTAATATTTCTCCCGGACTGCAGGGGCTGGGTGAAGTAAGCACGCTCGATCTTCCGGATCAAATCGCTAAATTTTTATTTCGCAAAACGGAAGAGATACTCAACGCAAGCAGGAGAACTGCCTCTGACACAGCAATAAAAGAACTTACTGAAAAAGGTCCAGAAAGCCCGCAGGAAATTATCACGCGGCTGCAGTTTCGTGGAGAACGTATACTTTTGCCGGAATGGATCACTAGAATCTGCAAATTCCAAGAGCTGAAAGAATTTTCCGTAAAAACCAAGAAAGGAAAAGTAGATATTGAAGAGATGAAGTGAGGGAGTTGCGGCCTTATAATCCAAAAAACACTATTTATTCCTTGATATCATAATTCTTAAGAATAATAATTTATTTCCTTTTTCTCACTGACTTGGTAGCTGATTTTAATGGTGTTTCCCACCTGCGCTTCGGCTTGAACCAGGCCAGATAGATGATCGGCAGCAATCCAAAAGTGTTCAGCAGCAGCATGGCAATGAACCAGCCCTTTTGCTTATTCTCTGCGGCATGCCATAACGCAAACCCTTTCCACGCCAATTCCCAAACTGAAAGCAAAATCAGAATCACTAAAAAACTCTCCGACTGTTGGTACAGACTATACATCACGGTTTGATACATAAAAAGGAAAACTCATCATAGATATTTAAATATTTGTATTTTTGAATCTGCCAGCTCATCTGTGAGCAACTATACAAAACCAAAGAAAAAACAAAATAAAACAAAAAAATAACTGAGAAAAGAAACCTAAAAAAATTCACTTCTTCTTTTTCTCTGACATAGCGCAATGGCCGCACATAGGCTTAACGAGCTTTATAACTCCTGCTACAACTAATAAGCCGCCAAGAACAAGCCGCCAGTCAAGTGAAGACCACCAAAGAGCCCAAACTAAGACTAAAACCCCTAGTACTAGTTTCTTAACTCCATGGCAACGCACACACATACCATCCGAACAACATCCGCAACCCATTGTATTCACCTCATAAAAGTTGATACAACCAGAATAGTAAAAGAATATAAAAGGCTATCTCTTTTTCTTGCTTTTCTCGATTCCGCGTATTTTTTCTAAATCATCCAGAATGTCCGAAGCGATAAACACATACCCTTTCTTTTTCTTCAGCAGCTGGTCGCCGACAAATCCGTTGATGTATGAAGCAGCAACCGCGCTTTTGAACAGATCTTTGGATTTGGCTAAGAAACCTGCCGCTAACCCCGCTAAGATGTCTCCGGTGCCTCCTTTGGTCATGCCTTGATTACCGGTCCGATTAAAAGCAATTTTATTGACTGAGATAATTAAATCTGTAGGTCCTTTCACCAAGAGAACATTATTATTCTGCAGAAAATAACGCAGATTGCCTTGCAAAATTTCCGCTTTCTCCTTGGCGTTTGCTTCCCGCAGTTTAGGCAGTAAAAACTCCTTATTGCTGTGCACCAGCATCAACTCTAATTCAGTTTCGTGCGGAGTCACGATGCTGTTATTGAAATCTTTAAAAGAAAGGGATTTTAAAGCGTCGGCGTCAATTACTTTCAATTTCTGTGACTTATGCACAAAATACTGGCAGAACTTTTCTGCTTTTCGAGTAACTCCGTTGCCTATCAGGACCGCATCAAACTTGTCTGCGTATTTCACCATCTCTTTGGCGTTCTTGATCGTGAAAGTGCTCCCTTTAACTTTGTAAGTCATCAAATCTGGCGTATATTGATGTACTGCCCAAGCTACTTTCTCCGGCGCAGCTACTGTCGCCATGTCGCAGCCGGAGCGGAGAGCCGCCAAACCAGCCAGAACCACTGCACCTACATATTCCTCTGAACCGCCGATTATCAGCGCGTGGCCATTCTCTCCTTTATGAGAAGTCTTTTTCCTCTCCATTAACTTTTTAATTTGATTTATGTTCATGGGATACGAAAATTAAGAAAATATTTATTTTTTGGTTTAAATAAGTTTGTAGTAATTGGGGGGTAGATAAAAGCAGGTTATAAGCTTCGTTTAAAAAGAATTTAAAAGCCTAGCTAAAAAGAGAACCGCTTCCAAAACTACAATAAACCTTTTAAAGAAGAATACTTCCCCCCTTCCCGGCCCCATAGCTCAGCCTGGTTCAGAGCGCTGGTCTTATACGACCATTAATGGCACAATTTAACCAAACCATTAATTCCGCTTGGAAAGCCAGAGGTCCTGGGTTCAAAACAAATGTCACGCCATTTGCGAGGCGGAGAGATTTCGCAGGTGCTCAATCCCAAGTAATCGTGACAATTGGTGAAAGTCCCAGTGGGGCCACTTTTTTCATAAAACAATTACCTCCCACGACCATATCTTCTTTTATCATTTTTTTCAAAAAGCATTATCGACGGCATTATCAAAAAACACTAAGAACACTGTTCATTTACGCTGTCCAAAGTCATGGTAAAAGAAATTCCTTTGATTACAGGATGAGTGATGATGCCGCTAGTTTCTTTCTCCTGCAAGGTAATCACTTGCTCGCCGATGATTTTGCCGGTGGTCTTTTTAATGACGGTAATAACCACGAGCGGATCTTCGCCCTTGCAGTAAGGCATAGTCTTCATCAGTCTCCATTCCAACGCTCCGGCATAAGTATAACTTCCCCTGCCCATGGTTAAATCATACACTTCTTTATCGCTGGTAAATATCTTTGCGCCGGAGATGCTGCATTTTTCTTCGCAATCAGTTTCAAACAGGCTGCTTAACGTCTTGCAGGTTCCTTCGATGCATAAAAAATCCTGCTGACAATCGCTGTTATACTCGCAGGCAGGCGGCGTTTCCGGGGTTTCCGATTCTTCCGAAGGCTCTGCTGCAGAGATATTTTCAATATCCGCGATCGTTCCTGCACTATCTTCTGAAGTTACAGGAACAGCTGATTTATTGGGGCCGCAACCGACCAGGATAATTGAAATAAACAACCATATACAGATTAAAAAAATAGATCTTATCTTCATTTTACCTCTCGTGCAAAAAATGGAGAAGGATTATATAAACTCTTCTGCCAGCAAATTTCCGGGCATATAAACTATTTCGCAGCCAAAACTTTCGAGACAGGTTTTACAACCATTCGATAAACCAGCTGGATTTAACAAGCTCAACCTCTTCTTTCGAATCTGGCTGCTGTAACAATTAAATCATTGAAATTTAAATGCTTATCTATACTCGGCTAATATGAAACCCTATGCTTCGCAGGTCACTAACAGCCTCGCTAAACCGATGTTTTACGTCGTTGGTCGGCGTTCCCCGTAAGGGACAAGCCCCTTGCCGACGTGAATGTGATTTTTGAACACGCTCGGAAAGGGTTAGTGACCGAGGGTTTCATATTAGCCTCTATACTCTAAGAAATAATAATAGAAAATAATAGTAAAAGATAATAATAGAAAATAGCAGTGAAAAATATAGGATAATAACCATGGATATGAAATGATAGCTACGATAAATAATGATAATAATGGTGATAGTCGCAATGAAAAGAATAACTGCGGTAGCGGGGACTTCCGCGGCATTTCCTGCCTTTCGAACCCCGGTCACAGCCTCATTACAGACTTTTACAATCTTTCGTCAAGGGGGGACTAAGGAGTAAACTCCGAAGGTCGCCCGCTTTTTACGAGATTTTTTGCAAAAATCTCTGGCAAGGCCGTATACTAACCACTATACTACTACCGCATCAAGAATGCAAAATGCAGATTATTAATAAAGTTTATCGTTTTATACATTAAAAAAGATAAAAAGAAAAAAAAACAAACGATTTTATTTTCTTGCCAAGGAAAATGCAGCTCGCAGTGCCACGATTATAGTAGCAGGGACGAACAAAGTCAAAATTGATTGTAGAACCCCGACTAAAACATCAACTCCGGCGCCTTGGACTGAACCTAAAACATTTGCTCCCAGGAACGATACTAAAACAAGCACGGTTCCGCTGGTCAGGAACGCAGAAGTCTCCTGCGAGGTAATGTTCAACAACCCCACGACTAAACCTAGCAAGAATACAACCCATAACATTTGCCCTGCGTACGGACCGGTAAGTCCGACTCCCAGAAGCACTGCTAGGACCAATCCGACTAGAAATGACCAAGCTCCAAGCATATTGCTGGCACCTAATTTCTTCATTTAAAACACCTCTTTTTTTGTATTGAAGCACAAATATTCCTAAAAATATTTGACACTTCGCACATAATTGGAAACGTTATGTTCCCACACAGATATTGTAGAAAAACTTTTTCATTTATAAGAGTTTTGATTTTGGGAACACTAAAACAAACAAAAACTTAATAAACCAACCTAAACTCAAGAGAAAATCCCCCCTTAGTTTAGCGGCTAGAACACTCGGCTGTAGAAACTCTTTAGAATTGTCACCGATGACTGAAATGAAAAAGAGTCAGCCAGTAGTCACCGAGGAATCCCCGGTTCGAAAAAACAACAAACCAATTGTTGTCTGAAAATCCGGGAGGGGGGACTTTTTTCTTGACACGGTAAACACTAAAAGATGTGCGAAAACAGAAAGCTTTATAAACAACCCCCCGTTTTTATCGAAAAATGACAGCAAACCTTCTATATGTTACCCTCTAAAAGTGGAAATTTAACATATAGGCGAAGTGCTGTCATAAAAAATGCCCTGGTAGTGTAGTGGCCTAGCATGGGGCCCTGTCGTAATCATTTGGGGGTATGGCCTAAATGATTTGGAGAAAGGCCCCGACCCGGGTTCGAATGTGGTTGGGAGAGGTTTCACAATCAGTAAGAAAATCCCGGCCAGGGCGTTCCTTGGGCCGGTAGCTCAGCTTGGTTGAGCGCTTGACTTTTAAGCAAGCGAACAAAGAGATCAAGAGGTCAGGGGTTCAAATGGTTTCCGAAACTCGGCAAACTGCCTGGATACGGAAACTTGAATGTCCCCTCCGGCCCGCTTTATATTCAATTGAAAAAACATCATAGGGGGTAATTGACGGACAAAATGGGTTTTGACGTACGCAATCATCATTTGGTTTGTAACCACTCGAAGGCAAGCGACGCAGAAAAAGAAACGCTGCTGAAGAGATATAATATAGGTATCAGGGATTTACCGAAAATTCTGCGGCTGGACCCAGCAATTGCCGCACTTAATCCTCAAGAAGGAGATGTTATTAAAATTGAGCGGATCAGCAAAACTGCCGGCAAAACAGAATATTACCGCATGGTAATAGAGAGTTGATAAAACATGGAAAAATCCGCCCTCATCAAAAAATATTTCGAAGAAAAAAAGTTTGTAGAGAGCAATATCAAATCATACAACAACTTTATTGAAAAAGGCCTGCAGGAAGTTATCGAAGAAAACAAAGAAGCTGAACCAACCATCATCCCCCATAACATTGAAAAGTTCAAGATCCGTTTTGGCAGAATTACCGTCGGAAAGCCGGAGATAACGGAAGCTGACGGAAGTAAGCGGCCGATTCACCCTATGGAATCACGCCTGCGGAAAATTTCTTATTCTGCCCCCATCTTCTTGGAGATTAGCACTTATATTAACGACGTGCAGCGGGAAAATTTTGTCGCAGAAGTAGGTAAAATGCCTATCATGCTGCGCAGTAAATTCTGCCACCTGCACGGTTTGGGCAAGGAAGAGCAGATTAAACGTGGTGAAGACCCCACCGACCCAGGGGGATATTTCATCATTAATGGAACTGAAAAATTAATAGTTACAGTGGAAGATTTGGCCGGAAATAATTTCATGGTTGAAGACGGCGCTTCCGGATTCACAGGGAGATATTTTGCCAGTAAAGGATCTTATAAGATACCCCACACTTTTGAACGGAAGAAAGACGGAATTTATTATATGACTTTCACCAGAGTAAAAAATATGCCTATTATAATAATCCTCAAAGCTCTGGGCTTGGTAAAAGATGAGGAGATCATTAAAACTCTATCTACAGAAAAAAATTATGAGGAAGTAATCCTTAATCTGTTTGAATTTGTAGAGATCAAAAGCCAGGAAGATGCAGTAGATTATATAGCTAAGAGGGTTGGCGCAGCCCAGCCAAAAGAAATCCGCATGGAGAGGACCAAAGAGCTTCTTAATAAATATTTACTGCCAAACGTAGGCATGGAGCCTTCTGCTATGCGGGTAAAAGCAATAAACCTATGCAAGATGCTGAAAAAATTCATTGACGTCAGCAACGGAGTAAGACCTGCTGAAGATAAAGACCATTACATGAACAAAAGGCTGCGCATGAGCGGAGATTTACTGATAGATTTATTCCGGGTGAATTTTAAAATATTGGTCGGAGACATACTTTACAATTTCCAGAGAATAATTAAACGGGGAAAACTGCCTTCCGTCCGCGTCATTATCCGCGGAAAACTATTAACTTCGCGGCTGTACTCTGCCATGGCGACAGGGGAATGGGTCGGCGGCCGACAGGGGATTTCGCAAAGGATGAGCAGAACTAATTACCTAGATATGATTTCCCATCTTCAAAGGATAGTAAGCCCGCTGTCTGCCTCGCAGGAGAACTTTGATGCGCGGGCTTTGCATTGCACACATATTGGGCGGCTTTGCCCTATTGAAACTCCGGAAGGCACCAATATTGGTTTAAGAAAAAATCTAGCCATGCTTTGTTCCATCTCACAAGACCACGAAGAGAAGGAAGTTCTTGAAAAAATAAAAACCCTAGGGGTTATGGAGATGCGGTAAAAATGGCTGAAGTTTACCTTAACTCCAAATTCGTAGGAATGGTTGAAAATCCGCCCAGTTTTATTTCTGAAGTCAAAGATTTGCGGAGGAAGGGCGCCATCTCTGAGGAAGTAAGCGTCTATTACGACGCGGAAGCGCAGGAAGTTCACCTTGCCTGTGATGCCGGAAGAGCACAGCGGCCGCTGATAATCGTCAAAGAAGGAAAATCACTGCTTACAGAAAAATATCTTAGACAGCTCGGCGAGGGAGAAATTACCTGGCACGATCTGATCAGGCAGGGCGTCATCGAATATCTTGATGCCGCTGAAGAAGAAAACGCTTTTGTCGCTTACGACGAAGCAGAACTCACTCCGCAGCATACCCATGTCGAAATTACTCCCGGATCAATCTGCGGGATTACCACCTCCTTAGTACCTTTTGGAAACTACAACCAATCATCCCGTCTTATCATTGGAAGTAAAAACCAAAAACAGGCCTTGGGATTTTACGCTTCTAATTATCACTTGCGCATGGATATGGATTCAAATCTTCTCCATTACCCGCAATATCCTATTGTAAAAACAAAAGTCCACGAAATCATTGAATATGAACAGCACCCTTCAGGACAAAATATGATTGTTGCGGTTATGAGCTACGACGGCTACAACATGGAAGACGGAGTAATACTTGGCAAGGCATCAGTTGAACGCGGCCTAGCAAGAAGCACTTATTTCAGACCCGTAGAGACGCAGGAACTGCGGTACTCCGGCGGATTAATCGACGAGGTTTCCGTTCCTGATAAAGATGTAAAAGGGTACCGGAGCGAACACGACTACCGATTTCTGGAGGGAGATGGAATTATTTATCCTGAAGCTAAAGTTAATGAAGGAGATGTAGTTATCGGGCGAACCAGTCCGCCGCGATTCTTAAACAGCATGGACGAATATAATCTAGCTGCCGCTACCCGGCGCGAAAGTTCTGTGAGTTTGAAACATGGAGAGAGAGGCGTAACTGACTTTGTAGTCCTTACTGAAAACGAAGAAGGGAATAAATTAGTCCAGGTGCGCCTGCGAGATGAAAGAATTCCAGAAATTGGGGATAAATTCACCAGCCGGCACGGTCAAAAAGGAGTTACCGGAATTTTAGTGCCGGCCGAGGATCTTCCATTTTCTGAAAGCGGAATAACCCCTGACGTAATTTTCACACCGCACGGGATTTCTTCAAGAATGACGGTTTCTCATCTGATTGAACTTATCGGCGGAAAAGTAGGAGCATTGGCCGGAAGATATGTTGACGGAACTTTATTCGAATCTGAAAAAGAAGAGGATCTGCGGAAAGAATTGCTCAGTTTGGGATTTAATGGGAATGGCACGGAAATATTCTATGATGGTAGAACTGGAAAACAGATGCTCGCCAGAATTTTCGTCGGAAATATGTACTATTTACGATTGCGCCACATGGTCGCTAACAAAGTGCAGGCGAGAGCGCGCGGCCCTATACAGTTATTGACCCGGCAGCCCACCGAAGGTAAAGCTAAAGAAGGGGGGCTTAGATTAGGTGAGATGGAGAAGGACACTTTTATCGCTCATGGGGCAAGCCTGCTCTTGAAAGAAAGATTTGACTCTGATAAAATTACCGTGCCGGTCTGTGAAAAGTCGGGACTGATGGGATATTATGATCCCCGTAAAGGCGGAAGGGCCATATCAACTATTTACGGAGAGAATGCTGAAATGTCTAACATAGAAATAAGTTATGCCTTCAAGCTGCTGCTTGATGAAATAAGAACTTTGGGTATTTATCCTAAATTACATTTAAAAAGCAAATATTAAATATAAAAAAAAATATAAATAAAAAATAAAGGAATCAAAATGAACCACGAAGTCCATAAAAAAATTGACCGCATTTCATTTGGAGTATTTTCTCCAAAAATGATGATCGACGCTGCGGCAGCTAAAATTGTAACCCCGGAACTGTATGATCAGGAAGGATACCCAGTAGACGGCGGCTTGATGGATTTACGTTTAGGAGTTATTGATCCGGGGCTGGTATGTAAGACTGACGGGCTAAAACTCAAAGAAAGCCTGGGGCATTTTGGATACATAGAGTTAGCCCGGCCGGTAATTCATATCAAGTTTGTACGGCAAATATTGGATTTATTGCGGTCAACATGTAAAGTTTGCGGAAGAATTCTCATACCGGAAGAAAAAGTTAAACGCTATGTTGCTATGCTCAACAAGACGGGAGAAGAAGAAGGGCTGGAAACACGAAGAAGAAAAGTGAAAGTTATTGTAGCCAAATATAAGGCTAAGGATAAATGCCCGCATTGTAACAGTAAGCAGGAAAAGATCAAGATTGAAAAACCATACAACTTCTATGAAGGGGAAACGCGTTTAAGCCCCATCGAAGTGCGGGCCAGATTGGAAAAATTGTCTGAAGAAGATTTGTTTATTTTCGGGTTCAGTCCGGAAAATTTCCGTCCGGAATGGATGGTGCTTACTGTTCTTCAAATCCCGCCTGTAACCATGAGACCGAGCATCACTCTTGAATCCGGAGAGAGAAGTGAAGACGACTTGACACACAAACTGGGTGATATTGTGCGGATTAACCAGCGATTATTTGAAAATATCAATGCTGGTGCTCCGGAAGTCATCATCGAAGATCTCTGGGACTTGCTGCAATATCACGTCACTACATTTTTTGATAACGAAGTTGCTCAACTTCCGCCGGCGCGCCACCGTGGCGGACAGCCGCTTAAAACATTGACTGAAAGGATCAAAAGCAAAGAAGGGCGCATTAGGCATAATCTGGCCGGTAAGAGAACTGATTTCTCTGCACGGACGGTCATCAGCCCCGATCCGATGATTGCTTTGAACGAAGTTGGAGTCCCTTTGAGCATAGCTATGCAGCTAACAGTTCCTGAACGAGTTACGGAATGGAACAAGGAATATCTGCGCAAGTTGATTGAAAGCGGCCCTAAAAAATATCCGGGAGCCAATTACGTTATCAAGCCTAACGGAAGAAGAAAAACGATTACTGAAGAGACTAAGCAAGAAATCCTGGAAGAGCTTGGTGAAGAATATATTGTAGAAAGACATTTGGTCAACAAGGATATTGCTCTTTTCAACCGACAGCCTTCGCTGCATCGAATGAGCATGATGTGCCATTTAGTCAAAGTCCTGCCCGGAAATACTTTCCGTTTAAATCCGGCAGTATGTAATCCGTATAACGCCGATTTCGACGGAGACGAGATGAACCTTCACATCCCCCAGAATGAAGAAGCCCGGGCTGAAGCGCGCATCTTGATGCTGGTAGAAACACAGATCATAAGCCCGAGGTATGGACTAAGCGTGGTAGGTTGCATCCATGATGCCATTACCGGCAATTATTTACTGACTAAAGAATTGGTCCTCACCAGGAACGAAGCAGTGGATTTGCTTTACAGCTGCGGCGTAGAAGACGTATCTCATTTACTGCAGAAAGATAAGATTGATGGAAAAGAAGTTTTCTCTGTATTGCTGCCAAAAGATTTCAATTTCATGGGTGAGGATAAAAGCGGAAATCAGGTTAAGATAGTAAATGGCGTGTTGAAAACTGGAGTCATGGATAAATCAAATTTAGGTCAGGAAAGCGGATTGATGCTGCGGAATATCTATGAAAAGTATGGTTCTGCCTTCACCGCCGATTTATTAGGCAAGATATCAAAACTGGGAATTGCCGTATTGACGCGCCGTGGGTTCACTATTGGCGTCGGTGATTTTGATCTGCTTGAAGAAACCAAGGAAGAAATCAATGCCGCAATCAGGAAAGCGGAAGAAGAAGCATTAAAACTTATAGATGAATATTATGCCGGAAAACTGCACGCGCTTCCAGGAAGAACAGTCGCAGAGACTTTAGAGCTGCGTATTTTAGAAGTGCTGAACCGCGCCAGAAATAAAAGCGGAGATATCGCGGTACGGCAAGTTCGTGAAAGTTCAGCACTGACCATGGCCAGATGCGGTTCGCGGGGAAACCCATTAAACATTGCACAGATGACTGCTATCGTCGGTCAGCAAGCCCTGCGCGGAAAGAGAATCGAAACCGGTTTCAAAGGAAGAACTCTCCCTTATTTTAAGCGAAATGATCTTAGCCCAAAAGCGCATGGATTCATCAAAAATAATTTCAAAAGCGGATTGACGCCGAGCGAATTTTTCTTTGGAGCCATGACTGGGCGGGACGCTCTTATGGATACTGCTCTGCGTACTCCAAAATCAGGGTACCTATATAGACGATTATCTAACGCCATGCAGGACCTCAAAGTAGTGTATGACGGTTCGGTGCGCGATGCCAGCGGAAAGATCGTGCAATTTTCTTATGGAGAGGATAATCTTGACGTTTCCAAAACCAAGAACGGCGTAATTGATGTGAAAGAAATAATCCAACAGATAGTTGGCGGGGAGAAGTAAAATGAAAAGCGAGCATGAAAAAATGGTGGACGAATACGCTGACCGGCTTCCCTATCTGGTGCTTGAAGACATCAAAAAGAACCTTCCGGCAAATCTTTCAAAGAGCGACTGCAGTAAAGCAGTGGAAGCCATTCTTGCCGCCCATAACGCTGCGAAAGTAAATCCCGGAGAATGTGTCGGGCTGGTGGGAGCGCAAAGCATCGGCGAACCGGGCACGCAGATGACCCTGAACACTTTCCACTTCGCAGGAGTCTCTGAGATGAACGTCACTACGGGACTGCCAAGAATCATTGAAATTTTTGATGCGCGAAAAGACATCAAAACGCCGATGATGGAAATTTTCTTAAAAACTCCGCATAATAATGATATCGAGCTGCTAAAGAAGTTCGCTGCAAAGATCAAGGAAACAACTTTTGGAGAATTGGCTTCAGAATATTCACTTAATATATTTGATCAAGTCCTGCAGGTAAAACTAAATCCTAATCTGTCGGATTACGGGCTATCGGCAAAAGATTTAGTTAAAGTCATTAAAGCTAAAGTGAAAGGTTTTGGTGTCGAGAGTACGGAAGATGAAATTACAGTCACTAAATCCGGAAAGAAGGAAGACCTCAAAGATATCTACAATTTAAAGGAGAAGATAAAAGAATTTAAAATTGCCGGAATAAAGGGCATAAAACAGGTGTTGCCGGTAAAGCGGGGAGAAGAGTATGTAATTTTAACATCCGGCACCAATCTGAAAGATATTCTTCCTATGCCGGAAGTTGATGCTGCCAGGACCACCAGCAATGATATCTGTGAAGTCCAGAATTTATTGGGCATTGAAGCTGCCCGGCAGGCTATAATCAATGAGGTCTACAAAGTTATCGACGCTCAGGGGTTGAATATTGATATCCGCCACATAATGATAGTGTCTGACATCATGTGCGCCACCGGAGAGGTTAAAGGAGTGACCCGTTACGGAGTAGTAAAAGAAAAAGCCAGCGTGTTGGCCAGAGCTTCATTTGAAACGCCGATTAAGCATCTTATCAATGCCGCTTTGGAAGGAGAAGTAGATAAACTTTCATCCGTGGTTGAAAACGTCATGGTCAACCAGCCGGTCCCGGTAGGAACAGGACTGCCCGGATTGGTGACGAAGATAAAGTGAAGATAAATCAATAAACATTTAAAAAACAGACCGGAATAATGATAAAAATGGCAGAAAATCTTGAGAAAGAAATGAAAGACCTGAAAGCTAAAGTTCAGGAAGGCAAAGCAGTGATAGGTAAAGAACAGACCTTAAAATGCCTGCGGGCAAAATCATTGCGCAAGGTATATTTAGCCAAGAACTGCCCGGAAAGCCTTAAAGAAGACATCCATCGTTACGCTAAACTAATTAATACGCCAGTGGTAGAACTTGAACTTGACAACGAAGAGCTGGGCCTGTTCTGCAAGAAAAACTTCTTTATTTCTGTCCTGGGAACAACTGAATAAAATTGACACGACTAATACTTGACCAGGAATCCATGGGGCTTTGCTTGCTTATGGAAAGGATTACCAAAGCTAAGGTCAAGGACTGTTTTAAAGACGAAGAAGGCACCGTCTATTTTGTTGTCGGAAAAGGAGAGTTCGGCAAGGCAGTGGGAAAAGCCGGAAGCAGCATCAAGAACGTCCAGCAGGAGCTGGGGCGCAAAGTGAAGGTCATCGAATACAGCGACTCGGTCACGGAGTTCATCAGGAATATCATCTATCCCCTTACCGCTGCCGAAATTGTTGAAGACAACGGTCTTATCAGCATAAAAGAACCGTATAAAAAAGCAAAAAGTTTATTAATCGGACGTGGTGGAAAGAACATAAAACTAATAAACCGGGCTGTAAAACGGTTTTTTAACTATGAAGTAAAAGTGGTATAATCAACATGGGGAAAAAAACTAACGGATTGGCGGCGGCCAAGAAACTTAAGAAAAGAAGAAATCAGTACAAGATAGTCAGCAGAACTAAAAGAAAGAAGAAGGTAGACCCATTAAAAGGCTCTTCGCAGGCTAAAGCTATCGTTCTGGAGAAAATTCAGGTAGAAGCTAAACAGCCAAACTCCGCTATGAGAAAATGTGCTAGAGTCCAGTTAGTCAAAAATGGAAAACAGATAACTGCTTTCATGCCCGGCGATGGAGCTCAGAAATTAATCAATGAGCACGACGAAGTCATCATAGAATGCATCGGCGGGAAAATGGGCCGCTCTAAAGGAGATTTGCCTTGTATCAGATGGCAGGTCATCAAAGTTAACGATCAAAGCTTAGATGCCTTATTGAGAGGTAAATTGGAGAAAGCAAGGAGATAAACATGGCAATTGGAATTATTTACTACTTATCTATTGAAGACAGAATTAGAGATGAGAAAGGAAATGTTGTTCAGCGTGCTGTTATAGCTAGAGCTAGTGGAAATCTTCCAGCTGAATGGACATATAACCCAAAAGCAAAACCGCAAAAAACGTTCAATTCCGAGGATACCGAATTTGATACTTCTTTTAGCATAATTCATCCTTTTAGAGATGCTGCTAAAACTATTGCAGAACATTATGCGCAAAATGGGGATGCAAGCGCACCCAAAGTAAAATACAACACTAGCATCAATGATGCTCAGAAAACATTGTTTGAAAATATTCTTGCTCAGGAATATGATGCAGTAAAAAAACAAGAAAACAAAGGATATACTTCCCGAGCGAGTCATCCATTAGACTGAATAAAAATGTCAACGATAAAATTTTTCAACCGCTGGACCGCAGAAGGCGTTAAAGTAGCTGATGTAGGTTTAGTTCCTTACCTTACGATCGAACCCAAGATGGCTCCTAAGACCGGAGCGCGCTATGCAGGAAACCGGTTCCATAAATCCAATACTTTCATCGTCGAACGGCTAGCCAGCAAATTGATGCAGTCCGGCCATAAAGGGAAAAAACATTTCATGAGTTCCGGACACAACACCGGGAAAAAGATCAAAGCGTTAAACACGGTAAAGAATGCCTTGGCTAAAGCGGAAGCTAAGCTCAAGCAAAATCCTCTTGCTATTTTGGTGCGCGCGGTTGAAAATGCCGCTCCCAGGGAAGAAGTCATCGCTATCGAATACGGAGGAGCGCGATACCCTAAAGCAGTGGACGTTGCTCCGCAGCGAAGAGTTGATTTGGCTCTCCGCAACATGACTCAGGGAGCATATGTAAAGACATTCAACAAGAAAACCAAGATTGACGACGCTTTGGCGGACGAAATAATTTCTGCCGCTCAATCAAGCGGGCGAAGCAACGCCATCGCCAAGAAAAGAGACTTGGAAAGACAGGCTGCTAGTAGTAAGTAAGGATTAGTGTTTTTGAAGTCGTGGGGCATGCACTACTTTTAGTGGGGACAATGCTAATCACCAAATCTATTCGATTAATTTTTAAATATTCTCCGTAATTCTAAACCTATGATCATCCTCGGCGTCGAAAGCACCGCACATACCTTCGGGATAGGCATCGTAACGGACAAAGGCAGGATACTTGCCAACGTTAAAGCCAGTTACACTTCCAAAGATGCGGGCATGATTCCGCATGAGATTGCCGAACACCATGAAAAAGTCGCAGAAAGAATTCTCCTGGAAGCGTTCAAAACTGCCAAAGCCGGATGGGATGACGTCGAATTCATCGCCTATTCTGCCGGACCCGGTTTAGATCCGGCCTTATGGAAAGGATACCATATCGTCACGGAATGGGCGAAAGAACAGCACAAAAAAATAGTTCCCGTAAATCACTGCTGTGCCCATCTTTCCATCGGCAAAATGTGGAATAAGCTGAAAGAACCGGTTTATCTTTATGTCTCCGGCGTAAATACGCAGGTTATAATTCAGGAAAAAAACAAATATTTAGTTCTGGGGGAAACTCTCGATATAGGCCTGGGAAATATGCTGGACAAGTTTGGAAGAATTTTGGACTTAGGTTTTCCTGCCGGGCCGAAGATAGAAGAATTGGCCAAGAAAGGCAAATATCTTGAATTGCCGTACGTAGTTAAGGGGATGGACGTTTCTTTCTCCGGCTTGCTGACTAAAGCGCAGCAATTGTTCGAGCAAAAAAAAGCCGCTAAAGAAGATTTATGCTTTTCACTGCAGGAAACTTGTTTCGCCATGTGCGCGGAAGTCGCTGAAAGAGCATTAGCCCATACCGGGAAGAAAGAACTGCTCTTAGTCGGCGGCGTGGGGGCGAACAAAAGGTTCTGTGAGATGCTGGACCTGATGTGCAGAGAACGCGGCGCAAAATTCTATCAAGTACCGGCTGATTTAGCCGGAGACCAGGGTGCCATGATTGCTTGGGAAGGGTTCCTGCGAAAAGATGAGATTAAAGAGATGACCGTAAATCCGCATTGGAGAGCTGATGAAACATGATAAAAAGCAGTATCCTGCGGAATTGCCAAAATCCCACAAAATTTTAGAAACTTTTATAAAGCTAAAATACCCCTGATTCTACATAGTTTATCGACGATAAACAATATTTCGCCCCTTTTAAAAAATGACTCCTGACCCAGAACTGAAACCGGCGCAAAATCCAGCGCCAAAACCAGTACCAAATCCGGCATCTCCGCAAGCGTACGGAGCGGCTCAGATTACCGTACTGGAAGGGCTGGAAGCGGTCAGAAAACGCCCTGGAATGTATATAGGAGATACCAGTCTCCGCGGGCTGCATCACCTAGTGTGGGAGATAGTAGACAATTCCATCGACGAAGCGCTAGCTGGGCATTGCACCAAGATAAAAGTGATCATCCATAACGACAATTCTATTACTGTTTTTGATGACGGGAGAGGCATCCCCGTAGATATGCATCACCAGTTAGGCATTCCTGCCGTAGAAGTGGCGCTGACTAAACTTCACGCCGGAGGAAAGTTTGACAAGCAGTCGTATAAAGTTTCAGGAGGCCTGCATGGAGTTGGCTTAAGCGTCGTAAACGCCCTTTCCATCGCTTTAGAGGTGCAGGTTAAGCGAGAAGGAAAAATCCATTACCAGCGCTATTCAAGAGGAAATCCTCTTTCAGAATTACGGGTGACCGGCGAGACTGCTGAAAGGGGCACCGTCATCCATTTCAAGCCCGATCCGGACATTTTTAAAGAGACAGAATATCATTACGACATTCTGGCTAAACGGCTGCGGGAGTTAGCTTTTCTCAATAAAGGGATTGAAATAGAGCTGGCGGACGAACGGGAAGAAAAGAAGCAGGATCTCTTCAAATATGAAGGCGGCATAAAACAATTTGTAATATATGTCGACCAAAACAAGCAGCCCCTGCAAGGGGTGATATATTTTGAAAAAAACAAAGATGACATCGGCGTAGAAATAGCTCTCCGCTACAATTCGGGATATCAGGAAAATGTTTTTTCTTTCGTCAACAACATCAACACCATAGAAGGGGGCACTCACCTTTCCGGCTTCAAAACGGCTTTAACCAGAGTATTAAATAATTTTGCCAAGAAGATATTTAACGGCAAAGAGATGAAACTTACCGGCGATGATGTGAAAGAAGGCCTTACTGCCGTAATTTCGGTCAAAGTCCCGGAGCCGTTATTTGAAGGGCAGACCAAGACCAAGCTGGGAAACAGCGATGTATTCAGCGTGGTCAGTTCCGTCGTCAATGATGAACTTAACACCTATTTTGAAGAAAATCCAACTTCTGTGAAAACCGTAATAGGCAAATGCATTGATGCCGCCAGAGCCCGAGAAGCTGCCCGAAAAGCTCGGGAACTTACCAGAAGAAAAGGCGCTCTGGACGGTGCAGGGCTTCCTGGAAAATTGGCGGATTGCAGCAATCGTGATTCCTCAAAATGTGAAATTTTCATCGTGGAAGGAGATTCCGCGGGCGGCTGTTTTTCAGGAGATACTAAAGTTGCATTAGCAGACGGGAGGAATTTGACCTTTAAGGAATTAGTCGCCGAATGCCGACAAGGAAAACGCAACTTCTGTTATACTATTACAGAAGATAGAAGCATCGGAATCGAAGAGATAAAAAATCCAAGGATAACTAAAAAAAATACTTTGGTCATCAAAATTGTTCTTGATCATGGAGAAGAAATTATCTGTACTCCAGACCATCAATTTATGCTGCGGGACGGAACGTATAAGAAAGCGGAAGAACTGGTTTATACCGATTCTTTGATGCCCTTACGAAGGCAATTATCACGAAAAAGAGAGAGGATTACCATCGAAGGATATGAAATGGTGTACGACCCGGAACGGTATCGTTGGATATTCAGCCATCTTCTTGCTGATGAATGGAACCTCAGAAATAGTGTTTATTCAGCAGAATCCGGAGTGCACCGGCATCATGCCGATTTTAATAAACTGAATAATTATCCGACAAACATTGTGAGATTAAATGATAAGGCGCATTTAGAGTTACATAGAGAAAATATCAGTAAAACCTTACATACTGATGAGGTTAAAGATAAATGCAGAGCTCTGAAGCAGACCGCAGAATTTAAGCAGATGATGAGCAAGAGGATGAAAGAGCCGCAAACTAAAATGATTCTCAGCGAACAAGCAAAGAAACAATGGGACAATCAAGAATACAAAGAGTTTATGAAAAACAGATTCTTAGATTTTTATAACCAAAATGAAGAATATCGCCAAGAGAATAATGGGCGCCTCAACCAAGCTCAACAAGAATATTGGAGCAAGGAAGAGAATCGTAAAGAGCAGTCAGAATCGATCAAAAAATATTTCCGCGATAATCCTGAAAAAAGGTCTTGGTTATCTGAAGCAGCTAAAAATCAATGGAAAAATGAAGAATTACAAAGATGGAGAAGCGAAAAGACCAAACAACAATGGACTCCCGAATTCAGGGCGAAAAGAAAAGAAGCGTATAACCAGACTTATTTCATGGAAACATTGAAAGCTTTGCGCAAGGTATATGATCAGCATGGAGAGATTGATATAGATGCATACGTTCAGCTAAGAAAAGAAAGCAGAAATAAGAATTTATTGAAATTCAATACTTTCACTCAAAGGTATTTCTGGAATGATCCCGAAGAAGCAGCCGAAGCAGTAGAAAATTTCAATCATAAAATAAAAGAGATTATAAAATTAGAACAAAAAATTGACGTATATGATATTGAAGTGCCAAACACCCATAACTTCGCACTTGCTTCTGGCGTATTTGTCCACAACAGCGCCAAGCAGGGCCGCAATCGTGAATTTCAGGCTATATTGCCACTGCGGGGAAAAATATTGAATGTCGAGAAAGCCAGGCTGCATAAAATAATGGAAAACAAGGAAATCATCGCTATGTTCATAGCTTTGGGCACCGGCGCGGGGGAAGAATTTGATGTTTCCAAACTACGTTATGATAAAGTTGTCATAATGACTGATGCAGACGTAGACGGATCGCATATTATGACTTTGTTGTTGACTTTCTTTTACCGCTATATGGGTCCTTTAGTTGAGAAAGGGCACGTTTACATCGCCATGCCGCCATTATACAGGATACAGAAGGGAAAACGCGTGGAATATGTCTACTCTGATACTGAGAAGGACAAGCTAGTGAGAGAAATGGGCGAAGGCGTGGGAATTCAACGTTACAAAGGCTTGGGAGAGATGAATCCTGCTCAGCTATGGGAAACCACCATGGATCCTGCGGTGCGGAAACTTAAACAGGTGACTGTCGAAGACGCCATTATCGCCGACCAGACATTTACTATTTTGATGGGCGATGAAGTTGAGCCGCGCAGGGAATTCATCGAGAAGCACGCCAAAGAAGTCGTTAATCTGGATGTTTGATAGGGAATGTTTTTAATCAGAAATCTTTTTAAAGAGGCTCACACCGCAGGATATAGGTGATGTTAAAATGCCAGGATTTGATAAAAGTTTAGATAAGGAAATGTTTTCCAAGACCGTAGATTTTGAACGCTCTAGGATTACCGTAGCAGTATTCGCGTACAACAACGGAACACCCAAGCTGCAGTTAAGCCGCGAGACCAAAAGCGCGGACGGAGAATATACTTTCGCAAAATTAGGCCGGATGCTTAAAAGCGAAGTAGAAGCAGTAATGCCGCTGATGGAAGAAGCGAAGAAATATCTTTGATTTTAATTTTTTATTGTTTTCTCAATCCCCATAATTTATTAAAATTTATTTTGCAAAAATACCGCCCTAAATCTTCAGGCTGGTGATCTTGCTGACGCCGTCTTTCATACTTACGCCGAACAAAGTGTCCGCTTCAGAGATTATCGCGTCATTGTGAGAGATGACAATATACTGCGCCCGGTCAGCATAACTTCTAATCAGCTTTGCCAACACGTCTGAGTTCTGTTTGTCCAAGGCCGCATCGATCTCATCCAATACATAGAATGATGCCGGCTGATATTCCTGGATGGCAAATATGAACGACAACGCCGTCAGGGTCTTTTCCCCGCCGGACAGGGATTTGATATCCATGAATCGGTTCCCGGTCAATTTTACTTTGACGGACAAACCGCCTTCAAAAGGACTGTTGAAATTTTCCAATTCCAAATACGCTTTTCCCTTGGTAAATAATGAACTGAAGATTTTCTGAAAATTATCGTCGGCTTTGCTGAAGGTTTTCATGAAATGCTCTTTCTTTTTGGATTCGATCTCGTTCATCAGGGTAAGGACGTCGGTTTTCTCCTTGCCTAAACTGTCTTTCTTTTCTATCAACTTGTTGAATTCCAGTTCTACCTGCTCATATACTTCCAGGGCTTTCATGTTTACGGCTGACATCTGCCCCAGCATCACTTCAAACTTGGCGATTTCATGCTTTAATTCTTCCGCAGTCTTATTGGAGAATATTTTTGCGCCATTATACCGGCCGAATTCTTCCTGCAGTCCGGCTAATTTAGCTTTCACTTCAGCATTTTTCAGAGAGACCAAATTAATTTCCCGCTCATGCTCCCGCATCTTATCGCGGAAGGATTCTATCTCATTCTCCGCTTTTCCGGCATCCGCGCTTAATTTTTCTCTGATGACAAACAATTCCTTATAGGTCGAATAAAATTCCTTGCTTTCTTTCTCTTTGACTTCCAGCTCTCTCTCTTTAGTTTTAATGCTGCTGCTGAGCCGGTTAATTTCCGCCGTGAAACGCTGCTCTTCCTTATCGTGCTGTTTCAGGATTTCCTTGATTTTTTCCTTCTCCGGCGCAATCACCTGTTCCGCCTGCAGCAGCATATTTTTGAGATCGCTTTCGGAACGCAAAATATCTTCCCGGCATTTCTGCCTTGATTCTTCAAACGCGCTCAGCTGCGCCAATAATCGTGGATCGCGAAGCTGGCTGACTTCGGAACGCAGCTCCTGTTTGCTGGTCTTTAAATCCGCCAACTCTTTGTTGATAGAACTTACATTCTTTTGCACTGCTGCCAGAGAATCGTCCACTTTCTGCAGCCGCCCCCTCAATTCTTTATTTAAATCGGCAGAAGCGTCCAAATCCTGAGAGCTTAAATGCAGGGTCTTTTCCAATTTTATCATTTCTGCTTCCAGTTCAGCTTTTCCAGTCCGCAGCGCGGATATTTCCTGCAGGTTCGCTTCCCGTTTCTGTTCGACATTGACTAACACTCCCTGCCATTCACCCAGCTCTTTTTCAGATAGTTCTAATTCATCCAAAGTATCTTTTTCTTTAAATCCAGCCGAGATTCTCTTGGCAAAAAATCCGCCCCGCATAACTCCGCTTTCTTCGGCTAAACTTCCGTCCAGGGTGACCATGCGCGCCGTTCCGACGCCAATTTTCCTTACTGCGTCAAGATCTTCTACGATGGCCGTTTTTCCAAACACATAAGCAAAAGCTTTCTTGAACTGCGGTTTGAAAGTTATTAAGTTAAATGCAAAATTATGCACGCCCGGTTTTTTAAGAACGGCCTGGTCCTCGGCAGTAAGATCATGATATTTTATTTTATTCAACGGAATGAACGAAGCCGAACCCAGCTTGTTTTCTTTTAAGTAAGCGATGCAATCTGCGGCCGTCTTGTCATCTTCCACCACTATATTGTTCATGCGCGCACCGGCAGATGCTTCTAAAGCCCGAGTATATTTCTTATCGGCCTGTCCCAGTTCAGCTATGGTGCCGTGCACGCCGCCCTTGAATTTTTTCCGGTTATCTAAGATGCTGCGAAGAGCTAAATCCGTAGCCAAATTAGCCTGATAAGAAAGAGTTTTAGCGTTTAATTGAGCTTGTTTTGCCTGCAATTCCACCATTTTACGCCGGGCATTCCCTAATTGGGAAGCATAACCGCTGTCCAGTTCCAGGCATTTATTCAGTTTTAACGTAGCAGTTTTAAAATCATTTTTGTGCTTCTGCAGCAACTCTATCTGCTGTTTATCCTCCTTTTCTACTTCTTTTACTTTTTTGATGCGCTCTTCCAGGCCTGCTAATTGATATTCGATCTGGTCTTTTTCCCGCAGTAGCTCCTGCTGTTTCTGCCGCACCAGCTGGATTTCTTCCTGCTTTTTTTCTATCACTTGTTCTTTAAGCTCAATCTCTTTTTCCAGTTCTTGTGAAGATTCGATCTTATTCTTTTTCTTGAACTGCAGGACGCTCTTTTCTAATTCCTGCAGCTCTTTCTGCTTTTTATTGATATTTTGCTGGAGTTCCTGCTGCTGCCTGCTTTGGGAAAACGTTTTATCTTCAAGATCGCGTATCTCTACTGAGAATTGGTCTTTTCTCTGGCCGATTTTGTTAATCTCATCTTTTAATGCCGAAACCCGGGTTCTTTCTTCCGCCAAGGAAACTTTCAGATCTTCCAGCTGGCGGTGCACTTTTACCTGTTCTTTTTCACCCTTCTGCTCAATCTCCTGGTTGATCTTGACTATCTTGCCTTTATGTTCCTCAGCAGTTTTCCTAAGCGCTTCAGTTTTCTCTTCCCACGCTTTTATCTTCGCTTCATGCTGCGCAATTTCCAGATCATATTTCTCTTTGACCGATTCTCTTTCTTTAATCTGCTGGTGCAGATAAGTAGCTTTATGAGAATCTATATGGTCTTTCAGCTCTTTAAATTTTAACGCCTGGTCGCGGTCCTTTTTTAACTCCTTCAGATAAGTTTTTCTTTCCGCCAGGATGATTTCCGCATTGTTAAGTTTCTCGTCCACTTTCTGCAGCTCTAACATGGCTTTATGCTTTTTATCTTCGTAGATAGAAACATCACTGATCTCTTCGATGATTTTCCTCCGGTCTACCGGATTCATGTCCACGAAGCTGGTGATGTCGCCCTGCAGAATTATATTGTACCCTTCCGGATTGATTTTTGCAGAAGACAACAGGTCCAGAATTTCAGTCCTGGTTTTTTTGCTTCCGTTTACTTTATACACACTGTTCCCATTCTTGGTGACGGCCCGGGTAACGACCACTTCTTCCGCATTTAAAGGGAAAATCCTGCTTTTATTATCAAACGCGATTTCCACATATGCACCTGAAGCGGGCTTCTTATCCTTGCCGCCGTTGAAAATAAGGTTAGCTGCCTTTTCCGCCCGAAGCGATTTGGCCGAGAGCCGACCCAGAACAAAACATAATGCATCTCCTACATTGGATTTTCCGGAGCCGTTCGGGCCCAGGATGCAGTTGTATTTCCCATCGAACAGGATATCTGTTTTATGCGCGAAACTCTTGAATCCGTAGATGGTGATGCGATTGATTACCGTCATTGTAAAAGCTCCTTTTCAATAACCATGGCCAAACCTGCAATTTTTACTGATTCAGCTGCTGATCCGGCGCTGGACTGCCATTTAAATTGTCAGCATTTCTATTGGTAGAATGTTTTATTTTTGGTTTATAAAGGTTACTGTTATAGAGTACATGATGTGGCGGTTTTAAGCCTTGAAGAATGGTATTTAGTTGTCATTATCCTTACTTTCCCCATTTTTCTTTCCCAACCATCTTCCTGCCAATCTTATGCGCCAGATGCAACGGCTCCGGCAATTTATGCGGATGCACAATCGTTTTTGGAATTATGTCCTGCACCGTATCAAAAGAAACGTGATGCCCCGGAGAGACGTAAATAGGATTGGAATGCTCTCGGGTCTTGATTTCAAACCCCATAACTTCTCCATCAACTAATACTTTCCCTTCCTGAAGATTTCCGAAAGTAACTTTATCCTGCACACCTATGGTCGACATATTTAATGCCAAGCCCAGATGAGATGCTACCCCCATATTATGCTGATGCAGGACACCGGCACCTTTCACCAGCAATATATCCGGCTCTTCGTCCAACTGATTGAATGCTTCGATTATCGCCGGCATTTCCCGGTAAGCTGTAAAGCCCGGCCGGTAAGGAAGCGGATTATCTAACACGTATGTTTTCTGTTCCTTAACTTTGAAAGAAGGGAACTCACAGACTACTATGCAGGCCAATAATTTATTTCCCATCTGCAGGCATACTGCGCCGCCCAAGGTCTTGATTTCCTTGAAACTATCGTTAAGCACAATCTTCGGCGCAAGTTTCAGCTGTTCCCTTCGAAGTTCAAATGTATCCATTTTGCATTTACCTTATTTTCGCGCTTCCTGCTCGCTAACGCTCGCACCACGCACCCGACGAGCACGGCCGTCGTAGTAGATAGGGTCGCTGTAGCAATCGAGGAGGAACCTACCTGCATAGCCACTGAGCCAGACCGCCCTTTCTGGCATTTCTGCACGAGTGTAATATTTCTCGCTTTTAGTGGGAGCAGTCCAGCTAAAAATATCGTTTCTGCTCTTACCGCCGATAAATTCTAATGTTTGAATTATTATTTCAGCATCATCTTCGGCATCTAAAATCGTTTGCAGATAAGTCAAACCGGAACCGCTGTCGGCAACTTCTTCAATTAGAGTTCCTTTATAAACCGGAACTTCGATAACTCTTTCTTTAGTCAGTTCAGGTTTTTTACATTTATAGTGCTGCACCACTCTGGCATCCAAACTGTTTGCAGAGTAAAATAATCTGGTGTTGGCGATCAGCCCGCCCATACCATCTTTCCAGGTAAAATCTTCCCGCAGGCCGTTTAAGTATGATTGAGCTTTAGCCTGCCCTTCAGCAGTTCCCGATTCGCGCATTTTCTTTATGATCTTAAAATTAGCATACAAGTCGCCCATGGAAGCCATGACTCTGCCGTCTTTGATTTTATTCCAGTATTTGATCCATTCATCCGCAGTCTTTTTCTTTCCATTTTCCGCCGATTTCTCGTCAAGAGTTAATTCGTGCTCTGAGGTTGATTCCGAACGGCAAACCCGTTCCAGAATATCAATCAGGCTTTCTCCGCTGCTTCTAAATATTCCCAATAAACTTTTTTGCTTCATACGCTGCCGGAGAGCTTGGTCCATCTCTTCTCCCTTTCCGCAGTTTATAGCGTAAGCTAACGCAGTCTGTTCGTCAGAAATATTTAATTGTTCCCGGTTAATCTTAATGATTTTCTCAGCTTCTTCACGATGGTAAGTCATTTTTCATCCCCGCTTTTTTCTCCGTCTTTTGAGAAATATATTTTCGGCCCGAAAACAACATCATTTTTTATGTCAAATCCATAAAGTAGTTTTTCAGAATCGTCGGTGATCCTTACAATCTGATAGTAATCATAAGAACGCCCTGCAAAATTTGCGGCTTCTTCCATACTTTGGAAATTTGCTTCAGTCTGTTCGGATTCGTTAATGCTTATTATACCGTATTTTCCATCCTCCCGGTACGCATAAACAATATGCGATATAACTGCCGGATCTTTAGAATCTAAATAAATGCCCGCGCCGTTATTAAGCAGGTAATGTGAAAATGCCAGCACGTCATCACAATCGCCTTTCTTAGTGCGATAAAAATGGACTGCGGTAGTAAACACATCGCAACTGCCCTCTCCGTTTTGGCTCCCCGCGCATAAATTACCGCTAAATTGCTTTTCATCAGATAAATATTTAGTCTTATTAACTATGAAGTTCTGTACAGATTTGCGTTTTCCGAACAATGAATCCAGTCTTGAACCTTCTCTGGAATTAAGCGGAGGATAAACCTTATTCGGCCCGGGATGGTAAGTTACATTTACAGAACCGGGATTTAATCTTATTTCGGCTGCAGTTCTGATTGCAGATTCTGAAATTTTTGCTGGAACTTCTTGCTTGAAGAGTTCCAACTTTCTTCCTAAATATGCGCCCCAGCCAGAACCGGCTAAAACAGCTAAACTGCAAGATATTAAAAAAAATGGGAGGGGGATGCGACATTTATGGCTGCCGGTGTCTTCTTCCGATTTTGATAATTTACTTACTTCTATCAGCTTGGTGCGGTTTTCAACCAAATATCTTCCGTCAGCAGTTCTGTAAACAGTGCATTCTTCTTTTACCAGACGTTCTAATTGACCGTCTTTTTGGACGCCATCTTTTTGAGAAACCATTTTTATAAATTGTCCATAGTTTTATTTCAATCTCTCCTTATTCCTCTTACCCGGCAATAAACTGAATAACTGGGCAGTATTTCGTCGCTTATCCTGATTTCAGCAAGCTTTTCGCGCGTATCAATAACAATTTCTCCCCGTTCCAGCGCATAATTTTCTGGAAGTATTTCTGTATAATCATCAATATGGTTAAGATCCCTTTTACCGCAGTATCTTCGCTTAATTTTTTTTCGGTTAAACCCAAGCTCTGCAAGAACATCGTCAATCTGCGAGTCTATGCGCATAGCTTCATCATAAACCCTGGCTCTTTCCCACTGGCACAGACAGCGCATCCCCGATAGCAGCACATTATAATCTGCCGGATTGCCGTCAATTTTTCCGTCAATTTCAGGGAACAGCAAATCGTGCGCATTCGCGCCTTCGAAAGGCAGCTTGGCCAGCAGATAGCCGGTATTAGTCTGCTGATTATATAATCCCAGCCCCAAAGCAGCAGAAAGAGATATGGTTGACCCTATCAAAGGCTCTTCAATCTTCGTCAACGGCCAGCCGATATCCACCCTAATGATATTCCAGTTCATTCCTGTTCACCAGTTTTGAATATTGTTTAAAACAAAAAAATAAAAAATTTAGTATCTTATATTGATGATACGCAGAGGTCGGTAAGCAAACCATCCTTGGTTTAGTTCTTGGCCTACTGCTTTATCTGAAGCTGCGTCAACAGTTTCTACAGGTTTACGCCTATACTTATCAAACCAAGCACTAAACCCTATGCTTCGAAGCAATTCCGCTTCTAATTGGGCTTCTTGGTTCGGTTTAAAGCTGATAGCAATCTTATTGTAGCTTGCAGCGGTCTGTTCTAAATCTAATGGTATTTGTGTCATTTTAGGTAACCTCATTGGTACTCTTTTTTTAACTTAAAATGAGCTCAGAGTTTATAAATCTTACCACGATTTACTACGGTACAGTAGATAATAAGGTTTAAAATCGCAGCAGTTTACTTAGTGGACATGACTTCAGAAAACTGGTGGTGGGGGCGTTCTGCCTCTGTTGATTTGCACGGCTGCGATCCTCTGTTGGTAAAGAATCCTGCAGCTATCCGGCGTTTCATACGCACCTTGATAACAGAATTGAAAATGAAACGCGTCGGCCCGGCGATAATCAAGCGTTTCGGCCACAAAAAACTGCGCGGTTATTCCCTGATGCAGTTCATCGAGACCAGCACCATCACGGCTCACTTCGATGAGCAGGGCAACCGGGCGTTTATCGACATCTTCAGCTGCAAGACTTACGACACTAAGAAAGTAGCGCTGTTCTGCAAGAAATTCTTTAAGGCTAAGGATTACGTGCTGTATGTGGAAGAGAGAAGATAAAACTAAAGATGATACGTAAGCATATAGAAAGATATTTATAATCTATTTCTTCTATAAAGAAGAAAGAGGCGCAAGATGGTTTTTCGCGAAGAAGACAAACATTTCTTATCTTCATTATACATAGCTGTTGCCATTATCTTGACCTGGAAAGGGCTGTGGACAGGCATTTATGAAGTACCTTTCATTGGCAGCTTGCAATGTAAAATTTTAGGTCCATACTGCGGATCGTTCGTATTCCTCTTCATAGGTTTTGCCATGCTTATGTTCTCGGGAGCAATTTTCAAAGAATTTGATCCTCTGGGGGGGATCCAAAAAGCAGTAAATAAAACTTTGCATTCTATTTATACCCACCAGGATAAAAAAAATTTTCAATTTAAATATTATGATAAATCACAAAAAAAGAATGTTGCCATTCCGGCTGCTTGGGTAAAAAAAATAGAAAAAGACGCTTTAATAGTTGTGCTCCCGCACCAGAAAAAGGAGATATTCATCCCCATACACAGAGTAACAGAAGTTCTTTACAAAGGAAAGAGTTACTGGAGACTATAATATGATGGCTTGGGAAGATATAAAAAAATATTTTTGGTACCTCTTTGGCATCATAGGGGTGGTATATTTCTGGGCGGGTGTCTGGGATGGAGTTGGAAGCATCGGACCGCTTCAAAATCCGCTTTATAGTTTTATTGCCGGCGTAGTTTTACTCAGTCTCTCCCGTGTGATCCTTAAAGATGCCAATCCCTTATGGGGCTTAGAAAAACCGGTCAAATTAGAGGCCAAGAAAGTACACCGCCATCCGCAGAAGCAGGAGTTTCATTTCAAGTATGAAGACCATATGAAAAACAAAGAGCTTCTGTTTCATGCACAGAAATTAAAAAGGATTGAAAAAGAATTCTTAGTCTTCCTGGACCACGGAAAAGAAGTCTTCATCCCTTTGCACCGAGTAACCCAAATCATGCATAAAGGAAAGACGCATTGGAAGGCATAAGATGCAATACTTAAATAAGGAAGCGATTACCCCGTTGATGATCGCGTTCCTGCTCATCTCCTTTGCAGTTGCGGTCGGAGTGGTGATCATGAATTTAGGTAGCGCAGAAGTGGAAGATAAAGCGGAATGCGCCATCGAGATCGGGCTGCGATTTTCTGAAATAAGCGGCAAAGAGCAGATATGTTATGATGCTGATAAAAAGATATTCGCATTTGCGGTAGAAAACGGAGTCAATATCAATGTAGAAGGCCTGGTGGTGAACATCATCGGGACGGAAAAAGCAGAAACCTTTGAATTGAACGAAGCGAAGATGGGGAAAGCGGCGGTATATTTAGGAAGAGTGCCGTTTGATACCGCTTCATCCGGAGAGATCAGGCAGGTAAAAATATCCCCAAAGATCATTCCTTACGATCAAGAAGAAGTCTGCATCGAGCAGGCCATTTTAGTAGAAAGCGTTAAAGCCTGCTGAAATATATATCGGTTGATGTTTTGCCCCATATGATTTTAGGTGGAAAAAATGGAAATTGAAATTAATCTAACCAAATCAATTGAAGAGAACGCAGGAAAATATTTTGAATCCGCCAAGAAAGCCAAGAGGAAAGCAGAAGGAGCCAAAAAAGCCCTGGCTGAGACTAAAAAGAAACTAGAATTGCTGTTGAAACAGGAATCAAAATTTCTGGAAGAAACTGCTGTCAAGCAGGCCAACCGGCAAAAGAAGCGCGAATGGTATGAAAAATTTCACTGGTTCTTCTCCTCAGAAGGGTTCTTGTGCGTCGGCGGAAAAGATGCGACCTCTAACGAGATCATAATCAAGAAACATCTGGAAAAAAATGACTTGGTTTTGCACACGGATATGGCCGGTTCTCCATTTTTTGTCATCAAGAACGGGCAGGAAGCCGGAGAACAGACCATCAAAGAGACAGCGCAGGCCGTAGCCGTGTATTCCCGCGCCTGGAAATTGTGGCACACTTCTGCGGACGTATTTTATGTCAAGCCCGAACAGGTGACTAAGGAAGCCAGACCGGGAGAATATCTGGCCAAAGGAAGTTTCATGATTTACGGCAAGACCAATTATCTTCATCCCTCTCTGGAATATGCCATCGGGCTGGCCGACGGAGAGATCATCGGCGGACCAAAAACCGCAGTAGAAAAAAACACCAAATCTTTTGTGGTAGTAATCCCGGGAAAAGAAAATAAGGGAAGTTTAGCCAAAAAGATCAAACATAAACTTAAGGGGGGAGATTTGGATGATATTATCAAGTTTCTTCCTGCTGGCGGCGGGGAATTGAAAAGATAATGGGATCCGAACTAAAACTGTGGGAAATTGTTATCCGTTACGATGCTCACCATATCGATGGTATCACCCCTCTGAAAAAATCATACCAAGTCATCGGAATAGATAAAGAAGAAGCGCTGGAAAAAGCCCGTTCTCTGTTTTCTGAGCAGGAATGGAAAGGAAAAGAACTTGTAGAAAATGCCGGGTACATAAGCAGAGAAGTTACGCTTGACAACTATAGAGAAAGTATCCGAGAATATCGTAAAAAAATCCCTGCGCCTGAAATGAATGGCCCTGATGCACGGAAATTCAAATTAACACCCAGAATATCAGATGATGGCAGGAGCATTGAGTTTATTGTCAATGAGAAGCCATAAAAGCGCGGAGAGTAAGCCATTCTAATACATCAACGTTTTTAAAGAAAAGGCATTTTTAACTATCTTATGCCCCCGTCGTCTAGCCTGGATAGGACGCGAGCTTGCGGTCAGGAACGACAAAAAGCTTGAAGCCGGAGTTCAAAATCAGCGGCTGCTGAAATCAGATGCTGGATGAAATTCTCCGCGGGGGCGTTGCGGCGGGGGCGACCCCGCTTTTTCTTAATCATCCAAATAAAAAATCATTTCTCGAACACGGCATCAATCCCGTTGATATGCTGAATATCACGACTGAATCCGTAGTAGGTATCAAGAGCTCTAAGGCGCAGAGATTTAAACGGGCCGTATTCGATATTATGTCTTAAGTCTAAAATCTGGCAGGCATCGTCTTCTCCAACAATCTGTTCATGATAAGCGCCGGCCACGTCAAGGCGATAAATACGCGGCCGGTACAGCTGCAGGATTAAGTCGCATACTTCAGAAAATTCCTGTCCGCCGGAAGCTAACGACCACCCGCCCGTTTTCTTAAAAATATCTGCAAGATCGGATGCGACAAGCTGGTCCTGCAATCCATATCTAACCCGTAGTCGTAATAATCCGGTTTCCCAAATAATCTCTACCGCAGACTGCGGCGAACTTGATAAGACCGGATAGTCCATTTTTATTTTGTCCATGTTTATTTGAAAAAAGATTTTATTTGAAAAGCCGCCCGTTATTTTCAATTGAATTTCCCAGTGCATTTTAGGGGAAGCAGATGACACTCGCCGCCGGCGCCTAATTGCTGCAAGGCTTCGTTTATTTTTTTGATGTGTTCTTCCGCTGCTGGTTCCCACCCGGAGATATCGCAGACGCGCAACGCCTGAAAGACATCCTGCGGCACATAACTTGTTGCCTTATAGTTTCCGTGGTGAGTTAGGACCGCGGCAAGATTTCCCACCGCCTGCGGCTTTAAACGAGATTGGTAGGATTTAAAATAAGGCACCGATTCAAGCCGGATTTTTGCGACAAAATCTTCAGTGAGGGGAACTTCAGCATATTCATTTCCTGCGACTAAACCTTCAAAATCAAATCCAAGTGTTCCTTTAGAAACTTCAATAATATGTTCCACTCCTGCCGGGGCATTTGGATCACGCCCCACTACTTCCACATCTTGTTTTGCAAACCAATCCAGCCATTCCACGATATCCATCTTATCACGTGCATAAACATCTCTGACGGGGAAAAAAGCGAAGGGAAGCTTATAGAGAACCATTCTAATACCACTATAGATTATACAGTTTTAAGTTGGGTACTTCAACGTTGCAATAAGGGCAATTGTGGGGCATTTTCTTGGAAGGATCGTACTTGAATTTATAAGCGCACTTAAAGCAGCCCAGCTTCACCAGATTGCTGCCGGGAATCTTTTCAATGTTAGTTTGTGGCTCGCTTTGCCGTTTAAGCCTAGCCATCTTTTCCAGGTATTCGTCCTCTTTATCCCAGCCGGCCGGCTTTCTCTGCTCAGCCGGAGCCGCTACGGCTGCTGCCTTTTTTCTTTCTTCCTGCTCAAACTTCCCGCTGGTGCAGTTCGGACATACTACCTGTTTATATTTATAATGCAGCTTAAATTGGCTGGCGGGGGCAAAACCCTTGCAAACACGGCATTGTATACGCAAATTGTCATCCATATTCGCGTAAAACATGAGGAGATATTTATACTTTTTGGGTGCGGAAAAGAATTATTTGCATGATAAATCAAAAACCCAATCGGAGCAGAGCTCCGGGGTATGAATCAAAATCCCCACAGCAAGCTGTGGGGTATGAAATGTAACTACAGCTTTGCTATTTAGCGTGGGGATTTTGGTGCAAAAAGGGATAGATTTCCCTTTTGCACAGAAGGACTTTGTCCTTCTTGTGTTGCTTTCGTATCCCCACTGCAAGCAGTGGGGTATACTCATCAACAATCAATATTGGGTTTTTGGTACATTCCTTGGGTCTAATTGCATCGCAGTAGAACTGCGGGGTACATGAAATACAACATGGATTGTATTTCAGTACTAAAAATCAATAGTTTTTGATTTTTATGTATGTGACCCAGCGGAAGTAATTGAGTTACCCATATAATGCCGTGTAACTTTACGGGAATAACGCTGGTACGATACCCGTACAACAAATACTTTAAAAATCACTAAAATATTCTTCTCTTATGCATCCTTTCTGGGAAAAAATCGAGCACTATAACCGTAAGTTGATAACTCCAGCCCTTATTTTGCTGTTAGGCATCATCATATACGAATTGTTCTTCCATGCCGAAAACCAAGCCTTAGAACTTGCCGTTGAAATCACCGATGCCTTGGTTATCGCGGTGTTCGCCATCGACCTCGTCTTTTTGGCCATAAGATCGCGGAGCGCAAAATTTTTCTTCAAGAATTATTGGCTGGATGTTCTGGCGGTGTTTCCATTCGTCCTTTTCTTTAATTTCATCAACTCGCTTTACCGGGCGATCGTAGTGACCGAACAGCTGGCAGTAGGACAGGCGCTTCTTCACGAAACGGTAGAAGTTGGCCGGGAAGCTAAAGGCTTATCCAAGGGCGGAAAGATTGCCCGCTTCCTGCGGATTGCTGCAAGAATATTAAGAGTAGTGACCAAATCAAGATTATTTGCTAAAATACACCACCGCAGGACTAAAAAAAGGCGTTGAATCAAAAACTCCAGCGGAAGTTATCATTCCACGTCCAGATTCAGCGCACGAACCATGGTTTCATTATACCTTCGCGCCAATTCTTCAATCCCATCGAGGTTTCTGAAAAAGGTGTATCGGACAAAATTGAATTCCGTCCTAGTCTCCAGCACTGATGCTACGGTTCTTCCATAAAAAGACAGATAGGTCACTCGTTCATCAGATTGAATGCCGGAATACACTATCATCCCGGATTTGATCTCAAAATAATTAAGCCCCGGTTCCAGGTTGTAAAATGTCCTGATGTGTTCAACAGTATCGCAAAAGAAATCATCGATGGTCGGTTGAACCTCATGTTGTTCTCCGGTATTGACCGTAACCGATTCCGGAATTGGTTTTGGTTCCACAAATCCAAGAAAAGCACGCCTCTTTAAAAGAATTAGGTCAGATAACTTTTAACACTTTCAACCTTTTGATCCGTTCACGGACATAATCATCTTTCAGCGCGCCGGCGGCAAAATCGGCGATCTTCGGATGCCCCACCTTAACTTTAGCCATTATCCTTCCCTGACCTTCAAAAGTATGTTCATTCTTACCTTTGAAGTCGGCGACATATTCTTTCATCTTGAGGGGCGGGCCGATCTTGACTTCGTATTCCGGCAGTTCTTTTTTATTGAGGACAAAATAAAGAGCCGCATCCTGCTTTTTATCCCAATCCCATCCGGAAGCGAGCACCGTGAATGGATCTAATTTTTTTTTCAGGCATTCAAACACTTTCAGGATTTTAGCTCCGGTTACGTCTTCTTTTCCTTTCAGCGCGATGAGTTCAAGATACAGGATAGTCCCTTTATGATTCTTGCGCAAGGCAGATAATTCCAATCTCTCTTTTTCAAAAAAATCCTCTCCCGGCTTCTGCAAATATTTTTTAGCGATCTCTTTGAACCGCAGGAATTTATCTTCGGACAGGGCAGCTGCTGCATTCCTGCTTTTATCCACCGGATCGACTACGACCAACGGCGACTGTAATTTGGAGCTGTTGATGTGGAATAAGGCTTCTCTGCCTTTGTAAAAGCGAGAAGGATCAACAATATCTTTCTCTTTCCATTTCAGCGCTGCTTTTAAGACTTTCTCAAACGAACCGTAATGCGCAATCAAGATTTCCAACACATACCCGCTGAAGCCGCCGATATACGATTCAGCACCGTAAAGATTCTGCGCTTTGCAGAACCGTTTCAGCAGACGGATATCATCCTTGCTTTTTGCCGCGTGTTTATTCACCCATCGCGAATGCAGCGGTGAAATGTCCGTGATGTTAACTGCCTGTTCGGCCCGGGAGATTTTCAGGATGGGGACTACTTCAAAATTAAATCCTTCAAAAGAAAGCTTGAAGTAATCCCTGCTCCCGTGCACCCGGCTCATCTTAGTCCCAGAAAATGCTTTTTTCAGCACTGTTTCCAAGAGATCAGATAATCCGGGAGACTTATCCCTAAACTTAGAATATTCATATAAAACAAAAATATCCATATCGTGATTTCCGGACAGCCAGGTGCCTTTAGCTCCGCTACCCCCCAGAATTGCTTTCCCCTCTTTCAGAGAAGAATTAAGTTTCCGTAAAAATAAAGTCGTGGCGGCAGAAAATCTTCTTTCTTCTGCCGGTTCCGGCCTGATTTTTGCAGGAATTTTTGGGACCGGAATTTTTTTCATGGTAAAATGATCCTCATGCCTTTTTGAAGGGTTTTCTTGATGGACTTCCCTTCTTTTTCTATGCGGTGCAGATCCCTGATGATTAAAGCATGGATGTCCTCTTTGAATAAAAACAAAATCAATAAACCTGTCACTGCCAGGGTTATGACGATTAAGGGCATGCTGACATTTCCTGCGCTTAGTTCTGCTCCAAAATAAGTCAACAGAATCATCTGCACTACAAATCCGGCGGTGGAAACTAAATTGAACCGCAGCAGATCTATATTTGTAAGACCTGCGGTAAAGCTGACCAGATCATTCGGAAATATCGGCGCAACTCTGGCTAAAAACAAAGCCAGCAGTTTCTTCTGCTTGAAGAACAAAGTGAAATGAGTGATGTCGTGATGCTCAAAAAAAGTACTGGCAATCCTGGCCCCGTATTTCCTGGCTAAAGTGAATATAATCATTGAACCTATGAAAGCTCCGATTACACTGTAAACTAAACCCCATAACGGGCCGAATATGAATCCTGCCAGAACCGTCGTGAGCTGCGAGGGGACGATAGAGATAGTAGTCTGAAAAGCCTGCAGCAATATGATGCCTAAAGGCGCTAAGATGCCAAAGCCCAGAACAAAAGAACGAAGAGATTCCGGATTGGCCAACGAATTTTTCACCGTTTCCGATTCGGAAACAGCATAGAAAATGCCTAAGATTACCGCAATCAACAGAAGAAACCGCAGTTTGGTAGTGCCTCTTTTCATAGGCCGGTGAAAGTCGTATGCGTTTATAAATTTTAGTGAATATGGCGCATTTCTTACCCCACGACGATAGTGACAACAATTTTTTAAACTTTAACCGCTTTTAACTTAATCAAATGGCTTTATCAACTGCTAAGATGCAATGTTTCGGCTGCGGGAAATCGATGGAAAAAGCGCAGATGTTTTCAACTTTAGATTCTTCGCGAGAGATGCGCTTTCAATGTTCCGGCTGTTACAAGCACAACAAGACTGATTTCATGGGAGAAAAAAAAGCAGTGGCTGCTCCGACCAAAAAAGAATTCTTCTGCGGAAGATGCCGCTATAAATTCAAAGCCAAAAGTACCCTCTGCCCTTACTGCAGCAAGGAAGACCAAGTGGTAGAACAGCTTCATTCAGTAAAAGATTTTCTGTAAATGGAGTTTATTGCCTCCTGACAAAGCATAATAGTTTTAGATTTATTTTCAGATAGGATTTATTCTCAGAACATTTTAGGATAAACTATTCAAGAATAAGTGTCCTGACTACTCAAGAATAAGCATCCTGTTTCTCAGTAAACTTGACGTCATCATCCTCTACCCGGTTGAAGACCGGAATATCGAATTCATGCCGTTTATCCCCCGCATCCACACGCAAAGGCAGCCCGGAGAAAATATCTACCCACATAGAGATTTCCTGATTGGTCTTTAACACCCACACTTTACGATTAAATACCAGTTCTTCAGATGTCTTTTCAGCGCTGGTGATTTCTTCTGCCCAATCAAATGGGGTCTTGATATAATATTGGTCGTAATCCGCTGAACCTATATCCCCGGTTTTAATGCAGTATTTCTGGCTTTCACAATAAAAATTAGCGGTCCTGCTTACAGTATTAAAGATAACTACATCCATTTCATTTTTATTAAGGACTTTCTTCTCGATTGGCAGTTCCCTTTTTACCATGATGCCCTTGACCCAGAACTTCAGAGGAGCTTCCAAGGGCTGATCAAACCGCTTATAATTGTAGAACATGCTGGCTATATCTTTTCGCTGGTCAAGAAGCTCCTGAACATCTGCCGGGACGAGATTGGAAGTTTTTTCTGTCGTAATCTGTTCCGGTTCCGGCTGGTCTGCTGAAGAGCAGAGACTTGAATCCAAAACTTCGCTTCCATCGGGACAAACGTACTTTACTGTGCAGGATGAAACGGCAATTACTAACGCCAAAAGCAATAACGACTGCAACCGTAATAACCGCGCTCTTTTCATGTTTCAGAGGTTATTGCCAAGGTATATAAAATTTACCCTGAATGATTTTTAAAGAGAACATAGATTTAATCATTCATGGTACGGAAAATATCTGTTGAAAAGGCATTTTCACTGCAAAATACTCTTTTCATAGATGTACGGACGCCGAAAGAATACGCAGAAGACCATATCCTCGGCGCAGTAAACGTGCCTTTGCTTGATGATCAGGAACGGCATGAAATAGGCATCATTTTCAAACAGCAATCGCGGGAGAAAGCTATCGAACGGGGGATGGAATTATTCCCGGCCAAGATCCCCAGCATCCATAACGCCGTCAAAGATCACCGCGATAAGAACATCATAGTGTATTGCGCCAGAGGAGGTATGAGATCTAAAATTGTCGCTTCCTTACTCGAGTCGATAGGTTACAACGTTTTACAGCTTGACGGCGGTTATAAGTCCTTCCGGCATCATATCCTAGAGGAACTTAATAATTTCAGATTAAAGCCGCAGATAATTTGTTTATATGGCTTAACCTGTACGGGCAAAACTGACTTGTTGAAAAATCTGCCTAATGCTCTTAATCTGGAAGATCTGGCCCAGCACCGCGGAAGTTTATACGGCGGCGTCGGATTGAAGCCCAATTCGCAGAAAAGATTCGAGAATTTATTGCTGCAAAGACTGAAAGAATTGAACGAAGAAAAATTTATCATCACGGAGGGAGAAAGCAGAAAAATAGGCGACGTCGGAATACCGGCATTCCTGTATGCGGCGATGAAGAAAGGCACTAACATATTAGTGAAAAGAAGCCTGGGACGCAGGGCTGAAGAGGTGGTCTGGGAATATTTTTCCACGCCGGAAAAAGTCCAAGAAATAAAAGAGATCACGCCCAAGCTGAAAGAAGTCATCAGCGGAAAAAAGAAAGAAGAAGTCCTGGAATTGATCGAAAACAAACATTATCTGGAAGCGGCCAGGATTTTGTTAGAGCAGTATTACGACCTGCGGTATGCGCATCACCTGAACAAGCAGTCATTTTCCTACGAGATCAACAATGATGTCCTGGAAGAAGGAATAAAAAAAATAAAAAAGATAATTAACTTGAAGAGGGGGTGTTATTAATAATTGGCCCTTCCATTTGGCAGGTTGCAGAACATCCGTCGCCGGAAACCATGTTTCCGTCGTCACATTGTTCTGGGCTTTCCGTAATGCCGTTGCCGCAGAGATTCTGCTGGACTTGTTCCTTCTGGCAAGTTGCTGAACAGCCATCGCCGGAAACAGCATTGCCGTCATCACAGAATTCTCCGAGATTAGCCTGTATAACGCCGTCACCGCATACAGCCGTCAGACAAGCCCCGTCTTTACAGCCGTTGGGACATTTCGTGCCCTGATAAGAGAATTTATTATCGACACAATAATACTCCTTTAATGTGTCAGAATCAACACAACTGTCGGGATAAGCTTTTTCTCCTTTAACACCATTGGAATCATAAGTTAATGTTAATTCTCCTTTATTTGCCGGTTTAATTCCGCCATCTGAATCGGTACAGCTCAGCCAGGTAAAATAATACTTAACCGCTGTTTTTAAGCTTTTTAACTGGGGGGTTTGGTACGCCTGCCCAGCTACTGCTCCGCTATCTTCTGCCATGACCGCATTTAATTCTTCAGCGGAAAGGCCATCTAATTCCGCCAACGCTTCTTCCTCAGTAAGCTTGGGAGCGCAGGAAACTAAAAACACCGCTAAAACCAAACTCATAAAAAACAATATCTTTTTCATCATCAACACCTCGTTTTATAATTTTAATTAGATATAAAAGAACAGTAGATTATTTAAATGTTATTATTTTCGACACTGTTTCTTTATGAGCAATAGGCCTTTGGCGTTAGCCAAAATCTCGTTTTA
>JBBSYZ010000009.1:0-1010 GCA_038045005.1 Nanobdellota archaeon
GAGCTTGGTCCGAAACTCCTTGTAGATTGATTTGACAACAAATTAGGCAGCTGACATCCTTAATATGTAGTTCTGACGCTACGGAAGGAGGCCATCTGCCTATGAAACATATATCTCATTTTCCTTCAAAAGTAAAATTGCTTTTGGAGCTTGAATATCCGCTGATTGACCAACTCCTGCCTCGAAAAGGATTCATTGGTGGGAGGATTGGATATCCCAAGCCACTGGTGTTTAAATGGCTCTTGGTGAAAAAAGTGACTAACTGGGCATACCGAACCATCACAGAACTTTCTGGTATTTCTCATCAAACATTTGTACGAAGAAATCAAGACTTTTTGCGGTGTCAGGTGTATCAAAAATTCTTTCAAGAGCTCGTGAGAAGAGCGGTAAAAACAGGCTTCATCAAAGGAATCAAGGTTGCCCTTGATTCCTCTTTTATCCCGACGTACTCAACCAAACGAGAGATTGGTTCAGAAGGATGGAATGGGTTTAAAAAGAATTTCGGATTCAAACTTCATGCGTTAGTTGATGCAGAAACCAGATTTCCCATTGCTCTGATTATTACCAACGGACTCGCAGCCGATTGTACACTTGCCATTCCACTTCTCAAGAAAGCAAAACGATATTTGAAAAAGCATGGATATGTCCTGGCTGACAAAGGATATGATGATACCGATATTGTGGACTGGATTGTCAAAATGCTCCAATCAAAAGCTGGTATTCCCATGAGAAAGAAAAGTAAACTCGCCAAAGGAAAGAAAAACAGATATGGGAACCTCCTGAATTGGCGAATGAAGGCAGTAGGGAGAACATTCAAGAAATCGATATACAACTTTCGGACTGAAGTAGAACGCTTTTTTGGTCAACTGAAGCATACATATTTTCTCGGGAAAGAATATTGTCGAGGTATTGAAGCATTTACGAAAAACTGTTATCTGGCCTTGATTTCCTTTTGTCTTACCAAGTTTTATGGCGTTGGAATGAGGAGTTTTTAATTATGGACCAAGCTC
>JBBSYZ010000010.1:0-10221 GCA_038045005.1 Nanobdellota archaeon
AATAAAATGAAACGAATTTTTCTACCGAAGGGAAATAGTTTCAGGATACGACAGGAACGTTTGAAAGAAAAAACGATTAAAAAGATAGAAGGATTAAAAAAGATTAAAAAATAAATCTATTCTATTGCCGGAGGTTCCGGCTCCGGATTGAAGCCCCTGCTTTCGATTGGATTTTCTATTCCCCCTGAACCGGTTAACGTGCCCGTTCCGGCCTGATCCTGTAATTTTAGGATCTTCTCTTCAAGACGTTCAATCTTTACATCCTGAGAAATCTCCAAAACTTTTCTTGCCGAAACCTTGCCCCCCCAGAAGAATCCGCGTTCGATCATTGTCGCCTGACCGGCCAAAGCCGCATCGCCAGATTTAGCATCATTGATCACTGAATCCAGTTCCTCATCAGATAATTCTGAGATATCTGCCTTAACTTTTTCATCTGAAACTTTTTCAGTACAGGCGACCAGAAACATCAAAGATACTAATAAAGCAACTATAAAACTCTTTTTCATCTGTAACACCTCTTAAATTTTTTAGAGTATAAAGGATTGAAATATAAAAAACTTATCCTTTGATGTGAGATAAAAATAAAGAAAGAGATTTGAGAAAATTATTGTCCTTTGGCAGATAGGTTATCTGAGACTATTTTTGCAAGACCAGATACCTGTCCAGAGTTAAGACTGACTGCATTTGACCTTAAAATTTCCACCATCTTATCATAGTCTGTAACTCCAACAACCCCTGTTCTGTATGCGCCTTGACTACCATTATCTTCTTGCGCAACAGCTTTTTCAAGAGGCAAAGGGCTGACAATTTTCGCGCGCGCCTTCGGCGCTTCCGACGCCGCTACCCCGACAAAACGGCCGCTGTCGTTAAGGTCGTAGTAGCCATACAGGGCATCGAGATGATCATCGCCGAGGAAGAGCAGACGGCCCAAAGGCTCATCAGCTAAATCGTCATTATACCATATCCCGATTTCATTTCCCTTCACTTTCTTATGCTGTTGAAGGTATTGCTCTGCTCTCGCCGATCCGCCTAAGAGGGGAATGGTTTGCGGGTGTTCCAACGCTTGCTCGACTTCAATAATTCCAGAAGGGGAACGTTTTAATTTTGTGTAATCAACCACAAAAACATTTTCATTATCTTCCAGACCAAGAAGTCTTTTAAATTCAGGGTTAGGCATTCTTCCTGCATAATTTACTAAGCCCTGCTTAACAGCTTGGGCAAGATTATCTGGATTTGAAAAGTAGTGAGGAACGTGAGCATAAATAACTACTGGTTTATTCCCTTTGCTTCTGCCGGTCGCCCGTAAACTTGGTGTCGTATACCAAGTATTCCAAACGCGAGCCTCTTTGGGCGAAGCGATGCGCGCATCGGCAAGCTCCGGTACGAACATAGCTCTATACCCGGCATCTTGACATTGGCGAAGCGCTTTTTCTACTCCGCAATGTCCCAAAAATTCAAATTCTCTTCCTTCTGATGGTTTATTTTGGTATAATAGGATAGTGTTCATTATATTTTTCCCCAAAGGATTGGATAAACTATTTTTGTCTATGCTGGTTTATAATAATTATGAATCTAAATCCTATCCTTTAACGTTCCCTATCGGTTTTAGCGCCACTATCGGTTTGGTGATCTTCGCTTTTCTTAGCGTATCGACAACCACGTCGATATCCTTGTAAGCTTTACCGGCTTCTTCAGCCAGCCCGCCCATGGTGACCGAATGCACATAAATCCCGCGTTTTTCCATATCTTTATGCAGCTGATCTCCACGGATCTCTCTTTTGGCTTTCGCCCGGCTCATGGTCCTTCCTGCCCCATGCGCAGTGGAAGCGAAAGTTTCATCGGCTTCATCCGTGCCCAAAAGCAGGTATGACCCCGTTTCCATACTTCCGCCGATAATTACCGGCTGCCCGATCTTAGCGTATTTCTTGGGAAGTTCATCAGCGCGCGCCGGCCCGAAAGCGCGGGTAGCGCCTTTCCGGTGCACCAATAGTTCTTTCATATTTCCATCTACTTTATGTTTTTCGAGTTTAGCGATATTATGGGCGACATCGTAGACCAGATTCATTTCCATCTCTTCTGCACTTCGCCCAAATACTTTGCTGAATACCTTTCTGATTTGGTGGGTTATGACCTGCCGGTTCGCAAAAGCCATGTTAGCCGCGCAAGCCATGGCTTTATAATAGTCCTGCCCTTCCGGAGAATTGAACGGGGCGCAGGCTAATTCCCGGTCCAGAATTTCAATGCCGTATTTAGGCATAACTTCTAAAAACAATTTCAGGTAATCGGTACCTATTTGGTGGCCGAAACCTCTGCTGCCGCAGTGCACCATGATGACTATCTGCCCCGGCTTGGTGATGCCCATTACCTTTGCAGCATTTTTTTCAAAAATATTCTCCGCCTTCACTTCCTGAATTTCCAAATAGTGATTCCCGGAACCTAATGTTCCCAGCTGATCAAGTCCGCGCATGGTCGCTTTGTCAGATACTTTGCTGGGATCCGCCTGCGGAATCTTGCCGTGACTTTCGATATTTTCTATATCTGATTCCCAAGCATAGCCTTTTTTTAAACACCATTGTGCACCATCTTTCATCACTTCTTTGAACTCTTCTTTAGAAACTTTGACAAATCCTTTACATCCTACTCCGGCTGGTACTGCTTTGTAAAGAGCATCAACTAGTTCATGGATGCGGGGCTTGACTTCATCGATAGTAAGATTGGTAGTCATCAATCGCATCCCACAATTTATATCGAAACCTATCCCGCCGGGCGAGATCACCCCTCCTTTTTCAGGATCAAATGCGGCCACTCCGCCGATGGGGAATCCATAGCCCCAGTGGCCGTCAGGCATGCAGAAAGCGTAACGCTGCAGTCCGGGAAGCGCAGCCACATTGGCTATCTGGTTGAAAACCCCGGCATCCATGTTTTCCATCAATTCTTCATTGGCAATAATTCTGGCCGGCACCAGCATCCCTTTCCTGTATGAAATAGGCAATTCCCAAGTAGTCTCATCAATACGCTTAATCTCTTTCGGCGGCCCTGCCGGCTGTTCAGTGAATTCTTCCATGAAAAGAAACATAATGAAGTTTATTTATAAGAGTTTACCTCAAAAGGGCTAATATGAAATCCTCCGTTACTGGCTTTATTCCGAGCCATTTCCAGATTACTTCTAGTCGGGAAGGGGGATGTCCCTTACGGTGCAAGCCCCTCAAAAGTTAGAATCCCTTATTAACTTCTTGATGAATTTTTGTTTATTGACGGTAAGTAAACTGTAAATCTATATAAAATTTTCATGAAAAAACATGGAACAAAAGTAAGGCTAAAACCTAAGGCCTAGTAGCCATTGGGGGAGTAACGTCCTCTTTTTTTATTTTGTTTTTTAGTAGAGCTGATTTAATCAGTTGAAACTGTTTCCAAGAGATGTATGCCTTCTTTTCTTTTTCGGGGAGAACACAAATGTTTAGATGATTGTTGGAGAAATCTACAAATTGTTCTCGTTTCATGGTAAGATTAGTGTTATGTGTTGAGAAAATATCAAACTTTTCAAAACAAATTTTTCTTTGGTTCTTGTTGAAATAACATTTCCTTAGACAATGATTTTTCCTGTACCAGTTAATATGATATAATACATTCTTAACTCTGTTCTTGCTCTTGACGTATGCCAAAACGCAGTTAATCTCGTTGTATCCTATTGAATTGTCCTTAAGCCTTTCTTTGATGTTCTTGAGCGGGTCATTCTCAGAATTGATTGAAGCTAAGATTGTTCTTATCTTCTCATGGGGCAAAGCTTTCCAGACAGAAAGCTGATTATATTCAATAAGGTTAGCAAAATGATCCCAGGCGGTGTTTATTTTAATATTCCTCAACTTTGCTATCTCTTCTGCGGCCTTTCCTTTCTTAAACAAGAGGTAGGTTTGCTGGACGCTAAATTTCAATTCAGCTTCTTCACTCTTCTTAAGAAAGTTCTGATGTTTTGTGAGGTTATGTTTTTGTATCGGTTCTCCAAGGGGAAAAAAGCTGTTGAACATTCTTACCAGATGCTTCCTGTATTTGAACGTGTTGGCATGGGAAACATGCGCCAACCACCCCTCAAATGATTCAACAATTTTTTCTCTGGAAATTTTTTCCTGATTGAACCACTTTCGCTGACGAATCATCTTCTTCTCAAATCTCTTGACATTTTTCTTCTTGATTCTCTTGTGGTGTTGATATAACCTAAAACCCAAGAATCCAATGCCATTCTCTAAATTAAGAACTTTTGACTTGTCTGGATGAAGTTGTAAGGAAAGATTTTTAGTACAGAAAGTGTCAATCTGCTCTTTGAATTTGTGCAAGACATTTTTATCATTATGAAGGATAACAAAATCATCAACATATCTGATGTAATGTTCCGCTTTCAGTTTGTGTTTCGCAAACTGGTCTAACTCATTAAGGAAAACGTTAGCGAAAAATTGTGAAGTGAGATTTCCCAGGGGCATTCCTTTACCTTGTCTTTGTGTCTTATGATTTTTCAAGATGACTTTAATGAGCCACATTAGTTTTTCATCTTTGATTTTAGGTTCAAGAATGGAGTAAAGAATTTCATGGTCAACTGTATCAAAATAATGGCGAATATCAACTTTCAAGACATAACTGGTGCGTGTGAATCCTTTTGATACTTTTCTGGCAAAATATTCAAATCTTTCAATGGCTTTGAATGTGCCTTTTCCTTTCCTGTTTGCATAAGAATCAGTGATGAAAGATTTTTCAAAGAAAGGTTCAATGATATTGCAGACAGCATGGTGGATAACTCTGTCACGAAAATCAGATTTGCTTATCTTTCTTGTTTTTGGATCTCTGAGGATGAAGGTTTCCAGAGGTCTTGGTTTGTACGTTAGAAGTTGCAATTCTTTTTGCAGTTGTTTAAGGTTGGTTTCAAGTTCAGATTCAAATTGTATAACATAAAGTTTGAGAGTTTTTCCTTTCCGTGCTTTCTTGAACGCTAACTCTAAATTTTCATAAGAACAGAGGTCTTCGTAGAGATTTTTTGGGGCGTGTGCCCCCCCCCCGGTGACGGAAACTTCTCTTTCCACAAATTAAGCCCCAAATACCCAAAAGTAAAATGTCCCAGCGGTAAGCGTGACTATTCCGGCAAAACGGCCATTGTTGTTGTTAAGGTTGTTGTTACCATTAACATTGGAATTGTTGTCAATTCTATTAACGACCAAGGACCGCCCGAAGTAGCTCTTTCGCCTTTTTCTAAGCACCACTCCTTCAGTGCTTCCTTCATTTTCATGAAAAAGCATCAAGTCGGAGTTGAATTTTATAACAGCAACGCTGCCATGGCGAAAGGGCATGTAGTCCAGCTTTTTCTAAAGCTGGGACAAGAAAATAAAATGATACTAATATAAAAATATAACTGAAAAGAAAATTACTTGAGCGATACACCGCTTACGGGTGCATATAAGGTGCCGTTAAAATCAAATGCTTTTCCTGCTTCAAGAGCAGACTGCACCCGTGTTTCTAGTACTTTTTCGCGCGCACTGTGCGCCTCCGGCGCTACTCCGGCAAAACGGCCAAGGTAGTGGTAAAGGCTGAGGGTACCAAGAACAGAGGAATAGTGGTCAATCCTATCAACGACCAAGGACCGCAGAGTAGGGGTGTTTGGTTTTGACTGGTCGAAATATAATCGCATGACATCATTGCTTTTTGAAGCTTCACTCACTTGCTGAGCATAATTTTGAAGATCTTTTCCTTTGTTCAAATGGTTCCAAGCTTTTGCTACTGTTTTGTTGGCAGGGACAAATTTTCCATCTTTCAAAACATATCCTTTTCCGTGAGCTTGTTCTACTTGTGCGTGGTTTAAATAGAGGGAGTGTTCTTTATCTGCTTTCAATTCCTTCCATTGTTTCTGTTCTAATTTCAAAGCGCCATTGACCAAAAGACTTTCTGGAGTAAGCTGTCGCAGCAGAGGAGAATCTAAGGCCAGCAATGCTCCACCTTTTTCATCAGTACCTGCACTATCTCCGGTCCAAAAGTAGGTACTAAAATTATTTCTGACTTCCTCAGGCGCGTGTTGGCGTCGGTCAACAATAACCGCAACGCCGCCGGGATGATAACCAGCTTTCGTAAGCACGGGCATCAAATCTACTACTCTGCCGTCTCCAAAATATTCATAGGGAACTACTCTTTCTGATTGCGCGCTTAATTGAATTGTCATGTTATTTTCCTCCTACTAAATCTTTAGTTGCGTCATATAACCGCAATGCTCTCCGCAGTTCTGCTGGATCTTTCATCTTAAATTCATCCAGAACAACTTCCAGTTCAGATCTTGGAACGGAAGCAGGAGTTCCGTAAGGACCTTGATTTTTCGCAGCGACCTGCGCCTCCGGCGCTACCCCGGCAAAACGGCCATAGGGGCTGAGAAGGTAGTTGCTACCATCAACAATGGAACCGTAGTCAAAGCTACCAACGACCAAGGACCGCATTACCGGCGAGGAATATGTGTTTCTATCAAACCATAGCCACATAACTCTATCGTTGCCTGAAGCTCCATGTACCATCTCGGCATAGTCCTGCAAATCTTTTCCTCGGCTAAGGTGCGTCCAAACGTCTCCAACAACCGTATTTTCAGGCTGCCAGACACCGTTTCTGTTGACGAAGCCTTTTTGATGAGCTCGTTCTACTTTGTCTGCATTTAAGCATAAAACATCGTCGCCGCGCAGTTCATTCAATTGATTGTTGGATAGAACCATCGCATAATTATCAAGTCTGGTGTTTGAATTAATTTCACGCAAGAGTGTTGCATCTAATACTATTTTGGCATTTTTTCGCCCATCGTATGCTGCGCCATCGCCGGTAAAAAAGTAATTGCGCCGCCATTCATCAATAACATCTGCAGGGGCTGATTCACGTCTGCCAATAACTCCAGCAACTGAAGTGAGACCGTAACCTGCTTTCATAAGCCAAGGCATTTGCTTAGTAGGACGACCATAAAATTCCTTAAATGAACCTTTCGGCTCATCTCTTCCTGTTAATTGTAATGTCATTTTTTTTATTCTCCTTTAATTGATTAAAATTTCCCGGTTTCATTTATAAATCTTTCGGCGGTTTTCACTTCATAGTTACATTGGCATACGAAATCCCGCAATTGGAACTCTCTTCAGGATTTAAACACGAAGAATCAAAATCCCCACTGCACAAGAAATACAACAAAGATTGTATTTCTGTACAGAAGGACTTAGTCCTTCTTGTATGAACCCATTTTTCAGGAATCGAATTGAATACGCCCTAAATTGTTCCTAAACACTTCCTGACCTGCTCCACCATTTCATCAGTACCTGCACTATCTCCTGTCCAAAAGTAGGTACTAAAATTATTTCTGACTTCCTCAGGCGCGTGTTGGCGTCGGTCAACAATAACCGCAACGCCGCCGGGATGATAACCAGCTTTCGTAAGCACGGGCATCAAATCTACTACTCTGCCGTCTCCAAAATATTCATAGGGAACTACTCTTTCTGATTGCGCGCTTAATTGAATTGTCATGTTATTTTCCTCCTACTAAATCTTTAGTTGCGTCATATAACCGCAATGCTCTCCGCAGTTCTGCTGGATCTTTCATCTTAAATTCATCCAGAACAACTTCCAGTTCAGATCTTGGAACGGAAGCAGGAGTTCCGTAAGGACCTTGATTTTTCGCAGCGACCTGCGCCTCCGGCGCTACCCCGGCAAAACGGCCATAGGGGCTGAGAAGGTAGTTGCTACCATCAACAATGGAACCGTAGTCAAAGCTACCAACGACCAAGGACCGCATTACCGGCGAGGAATATGTGTTTCTATCAAACCATAGCCACATAACTCTATCGTTGCCTGAAGCTCCATGTACCATCTCGGCATAGTCCTGCAAATCTTTTCCTCGGCTAAGGTGCGTCCAAACGTCTCCAACAACCGTATTTTCAGGCTGCCAGACACCGTTTCTGTTGACGAAGCCTTTTTGATGAGCTCGTTCTACTTTGTCTGCATTTAAGCATAAAACATCGTCGCCGCGCAGTTCATTCAATTGATTGTTGGATAGAACCATCGCATAATTATCAAGTCTGGTGTTTGAATTAATTTCACGCAAGAGTGTTGCATCTAATACTATTTTGGCATTTTTTCGCCCATCGTATGCTGCGCCATCGCCGGTAAAAAAGTAATTGCGCCGCCATTCATCAATAACATCTGCAGGGGCTGATTCACGTCTGCCAATAACTCCAGCAACTGAAGTGAGACCGTAACCTGCTTTCATAAGCCAAGGCATTTGCTTAGTAGGACGACCATAAAATTCCTTAAATGAACCTTTCGGCTCATCTCTTCCTGTTAATTGTAATGTCATTTTTTTTATTCTCCTTTAATTGATTAAAATTTCCCGGTTTCATTTATAAATCTTTCGGCGGTTTTCACTTCATAGTTACATTGGCATACGAAATCCCGCAATTGGAACTCTCTTCAGGATTTAAACACGAAGAATCAAAATCCCCACTGCACAAGAAATACAACAAAGATTGTATTTCTGTACAGAAGGACTTAGTCCTTCTTGTATGAACCCATTTTTCAGGAATCGAATTGAATACGCCCTAAATTGTTCCTAAACACTTCCTGACCTGCTCCACCATTTCATCAATCGTTCCATTATTGGTAATGAAAACATAAGGTATGTCTGAACGTTCAGCCCGCTTATCCCAATTCCTGCTTTCCTTGATGCGCTTTTCGATGGTTTCCAAAGTTTCGCCGCGCTTTTCCAAACGAGTTTGCAGGATAGATTCTGGTGGGCTGCGGATGTAAACTGGAAGCACTTTATCTTTTCCAGCGTAATCCAGAAGATACGGCAGCACCTCCGGAACTAAAATCATCATATAAACATCTGGCGATCGAAGCGCTTCATCGACAACCCCTTTTCTGGTCCCGTAATAATTTCCGGCATATTCCTTGATCCAAAGGAAATCACCCGATCTTTTTTCATCACGCGCTGGCCCGGCGCCAGCAGTAAATTCAGCAGCACCAAGAAATTCATATTCTCCAGGAAGATCGGAACCGCGCGGCTGGCGGGTAGTGCTGCTGATTATCAACTTATATCCTGTTTCCTCAAGCAAAAATTTTACCAAAGTAGATTTACCGCTGCCGGAAGCCCCGGTAAACGTTAATATTTTAGGAACGCTCATGTGGATTCGGCAGCATAAGTCCTTTAAAATAATTTATATACTAAAAGAAGGATAAAATTTTAAATCACGGATTTCAGGGATTAAGGCATCGTGAAAAAAACATATGGCTGTCAGGTCTTAGCAGTTTTATTTTATCATGACGGCGTCAGCGATGAAAATGTGCCGCCGGACATCGGGGAGCTGCTTCGAAAGCTTGAACTTAGGAATGCGGCTGTAGATGAGGCGGAGCATGATAGCCGCGGCCTGCACCTGCGCCTTAAAGTAGATGGATTGTCTGAAAAATGCCGAATCGATTACGCTGACCCAGAGGATATTAAAGGAATTTTGGGTATTTTTGGAAAAGGGATTAAAGAAGAGCGGATTCCGGAGATCAGATATCGAGATTTACTGGAAGACGACTACGAACACGCGCCGGAACATATGCTGGGATCGAGCGTGTATGCCTATTTTTCCAAAACTCTCGGCTTAGTCGCCATCAGCGATACCGACCTTGGCAGAAAGGCGGACTGACTTGGTCTGGATTTCATTACCACAATCCTTTTAAATTAAGATATTTTACTTATATCCATGGCTAAAAAAGCAGCAAAGAAAGCAGTCAAGAAGAAACTGCCAGAACCAGAAGAAGACGATGAAGAATTAGAAACATATCCTGATGAAGAACAGGGAATTTTGCCCGAAGAAACTTCCGAAGAGCATAAGTTAGCTATGGCACAAGGCGAGGAAGACGAAGATGTTTATACAGAAGAAGGGCGCCATAAGTTAATAGAAGATGATGAGATTGAACCTTGGGAGGAAGGACTGCTGGAAGGAGCTGCTGAGCTTGGCCAATTAGGAAAAGATGCACTGACCGGCGAAATGCTGATGGGCGCTGATGAAGTCATTGAGATGGAGCTGGATGGAAAGATGTACCGGTTTGTTTCCACCAAGAACGCAGATAAATTCAGGGAAAGATATCTAAAGAAAGCGAAGAATAAGAAAGGGAAATAATTCTTGTCAAAATAGGACTGGGCAGACCATCGGTCAATATGCACAGAGAAGCAACGAC
>JBBSYZ010000011.1:0-6396 GCA_038045005.1 Nanobdellota archaeon
TTGACCGTTATCTCCTCATTGACGACGCCCACTAGGTTATTTATAAGATCAAAACCCGGTGACCCGGAATTCCAGCGGACCATATCAGCTAAAAATCCCTGCTGGCCAAGTTTTTCATCTTGCGTACGTCTATCAACCAGACGACCGATGGAGATTTCAACGCCAAAATTTTTAATGTCTGCAGCAACTGTTTCTCTTTGGACAAATTCTAAGTTTACCGTGATAGCGCCGCTGCTTAAAACGGTATGCAGCAGCTCTCCGCTTAAGTAATCAATATTTGCATAAGCCACCGAATACACATTATTTAAGAAGGGACTATTGTTATCTGAAAGAGGAACAGATTGCACCACGGAACGCTGGGAGATATCGGCTTTCCCCAGCAGAATATCTTTCTCCACGGAATAAATTAAAGGCAGTGCAGTAGCGGCAGATTCAGAAATGGGATCATATAAAAGCATTAAACTGCTTACTTCTCCACCTTTACTTTCTCGGAGATATCTCTCAAACACATGTTGGGCAGTGAGGAAAAATCCTTCTTCGTTAATGAGAAAACAACTGCCTATGGATAAAGGACGCAGATTATTATCGGAATCTATCTTTAAGTGGTACAAAATTTCCGGTAATTTAGAAGAAGAAACGTTTAATCTTATCCCTCTGCTTAAATCAGGAATGAGGTTTGGAGCAGGAAGCAATAACTCTTCCAAAGAACCGGCTTCTTTTAACGAAACTTTTTTGACCAGAGTATATTCCTGATGTTCTCCGTATTCTCCAAGTATGGAAATTACCGGTTCGACCGGAATAATCGGTTCAATTTTGTTGGAACACGCGGTTAGGGAAGCCGTCAATGCAATAAAACTTACTGCAGACAAATCGTTTTTTAAGGACATGACCTGTCAAGAAACCGGCGGTATATAAATTTTATGAGCAGTATTAATAAAGAGGAAAATTTATCCCCAGTTCATGCAAAATCTGCAAAAGACAACACTTCTGCTTCTGGGAACGGCGCTTTCCCTGAACTGCCAAAACGAAGTCATGTCGCCGTTAGAAAGATTAACTCTCCCAAAGATTGAATTGCACACTGATGGATTAACATCTCCAGAAGCATCCGACAAAAGCCCGCAGCACGATGGATTGTGTATAATCGATATTTCAGATCATTTCATCCCAGAGATATTATCCTTATCGAGGGACGCGGAACAATATTTTACTGCTGGAGGGATTTTAAGCAATCCCTGGCAGCGGGAACGTTTCGGCATCTTTTCCAGTTTTGAACATCATCAGAAACCATTTGAACATTATGCCGAAGCGATAACACGACGGGGAGAACAAAAACAGCCAAAGATTGAATTGAAATTTGTGCCGTATACGACTAAAAAGACAATTCAAAAGATTTATTCTTTGGAGAGACAGCTGCAAAATGGGCAGTTATCTGAAAACCAAAAGCTGCGGCTTACCATGGAACTGAAAATTTTGCAGAGCCAGGTGCAGACCATAAAAAATGCCCAGCAGATATTGGCTTGGGAGGATTTTTATCGGGAAGATATAGACGGCATTTACGACCAGAAGACTGCCTTGGCAGTGATAAAATATCAGCGATACCATCAGCAGCACTTGCGTTACGGCTGGAACATCGATGGAAGGATCAATCGGTCAACGATAGAATTACTGAATAAGAATTTAGAGGATTATGCTTTCAACGGGATGCGGAGAGTGCTGGAAGAACGAGTTTTTCATGCTAAATGCGATGGCCGTCATCCGCTGGTGATTGAACCGCAGGAACTGGAAAAGCTGGTCGATGCCGCCGCTGCGCAATTACAATTAGATACGCTCCAGGGAGTAAAACACTTTTTCCTGTCGCCGGAACGGGAAAGCGCGGAAGTGCATCTGGAAATACCCGGGCGGTACCAACAAGATTTCATGAAATTGGAGATAGATGTCGAGAAATGGGATTCTGGAAAGTGGGAAAGAGTAAGAACGAAAACAAAACTGCGCCTGTATGCGATTGAAGATGGAAAAAAAGCGGAGTTATTTCAAACTAAAGCCGTGGTTGGCGGCTGGGGAAAAATGAAAGGAATTAAAAAATTCTTTAAGACTCCTGAAGGCGAGTTTTATCTTAAAAGTTTGATAGTCATGCCCCACTGGAACCCGCCGTCGTGGTCGAAAGAAAAATATGGCGAACCTGTCACCTTGCCAGGACCGTTCAATGCGTTCGGCATGATGGCGACGGTACTGCATTATACTGATGCACCGCAGGAAGATCCCTTCCGTGGCTGGCAGGGAGACGATGATGGGTTTAGGATCCATCTTACGGCCTGGCCTTCCAGCGTCGAAAGCGGCTACGGGGTATCGCATGGATGCGTCAGAATCCACCCGACCATGAGCAGGATGTTTTATTTTGTTGCCGGATATACCCCGCATAGAATAGTTTTGGAAAAAGATACTGATGGAAAAGAAACTCTTAGATTTACTGAAAAGAAAGGAAGCTACATCCCTTTTGAGCCGGAGCATTATATCAAAGTTAGGATCTGTAAAGAGAAGTGCGAGTGATATTAAAAATAATATCCTTGCCAAATAATATCAATGCTCTATCACATACACTTTAAACCGGGGCTCTTCTAATGCCAAAGCAGAAACATCAGAGAGGTCTTCCTCCGACACTGTAACTATCCATTCTTTCTCCACTTCAACGGCGCCATCACTTACAGTTACACGCACTTTCTTTTCCCCAGGATTAACGAAAGTCCTCTTGATAACTCCAGTTTCAGTCACTTCTTCCTCTCCAACTCCAAAATGCCAGCTATAAGTCAAGGTATCCCCGTCGTCATCAGCTGCCACGGCCTTAAACATAACCTGCTGATTTTTATTTATTATCAGCTTTTCTATCGGATAGACTTCCTGCATCACGGGTCCCTGATTGACATCTTTTACAGTTATCTTTACCGGATGACGCACTTCAAATTCTGCATCGTAAGCGACAAAAGTTATCCATAGCTCACTTTCTGCACTGTCGGTTCCTTTTTCAAGATTGGTTATCCCGCTGAGCATATCCAACAAAGAACCGGACCGGTTTTTACCACGTACAAAATCATAGCCCGGTGTCCAGATAAATGTATTATTGACAAACGATGCCCATTCAGGAAGATCTTCCGCTTTGACTGAAAGAGTATCATTGTCCGGATCAAAAGATGCTACGGAGAAACGTAATTCCTTGCCTTCTTCTATAGCGAATTCTTCATCAGGAACTTTTACTGTAGGCCGCCTATTCTTTCCGAGCACTATAATACGTACGGGCAAAGTTCTGGAAGAAATGCCGTCGTTGACATTGACGTAGGCGATATGTTCGCCTTCATCATCATAATCTGTTTTCCACCGGCCTTTGCCATCAAAGGGTTCACTGAAAGAGAACCGCACAATATCTCCGTCAGGGTCTGTTACTGAAGTTTTTAATTCTGCTAACTCAGTTTCAGTGATTGTAATATTGAAAGGAACTTCTAAAACAGGTGGTTGGTTATTATTGTAAATATACAATGGCAAACCAGCTGAAATGCAGCGCTCCCTGCTGCAGGCATTAACTTTGATATTTATCTTTTTTACCTGTAATAATCTGTGTTCTAAACGGAGGGTGTTAAGAATATTGCTAAGTAAGCCGTATCGCCTGGAGATATAATCATAATCTGGCGTCCATGAAAGATTTTTTGTTTTTTGGTCAAAAACGGAACCTTCCGGCGCGTTTTCAAAAGAAACCGTTACTTTGTCGCCGTCCAGATCGTAGGCATCAATAGCCCAAGATGATTTCTGGCCTTCCCGCGCTTCTAATTTTTCGGGGAGATTTAATTCCGGCATCCGGTCGACATCCATCACTTTTACCTTTACTTTCTCTTTTACTGTTTCTTTGCCGTCTGAAGCATAGACATAGATAGAATAGCTTCCGGCATCTTCAAAATCGGTTACCCATACCCCTTGCTCATCAAACTTTTCTTCAAAAGAATATTGCAGTACCTCTCCATCGGCATCCTTTTTCGGCAGAACCAGCCGTACTGTTTCCCCCTCATTTACAATAACCGGTAAAAAATTTAATTCGGGCCTGCGGTTTACATCTTCAACTACTATCGTCCATTCTTCCTGCACTCCTTTCTGGCCGTCAGTCGCCACTAAAGCAAGAATATGCTTCCCAGCACTGTCGAAATCAAAGAAAAATTCACCGCGCGTTGCATCTCCCACCACTTTATCATCTAAAGTCCACAGATAAGTTACTTTGTCTCCGTCACCGTCTTCAGCATCTGCATAAAAAAAGAATTTCTGATTTTCCTGCGCCGGCACTAATTTGGCATCAGAAAATGTTTTAACGATGGCAGGTGGTTGATTAGTGTTGATAATATCCACTTCCAAACGCAAAGGGACAGCAAACTCTCCGTCATTAACGATAAAAGAAGTGATAAAACTGCCTTGGCTATTATAACCCGGCTTCCAAATTCCTCCGCCATCAAACAGTTCACTGAAAGAATATTCCAATGGATCACCGTCCGGATCATTAATGAACTGTTTCAAGTCAATAGTCTGCAGTTCTTTTACTTTGATTTTTTTTTCGGTAAGGTAAGGCGGCTGGTTTTTGTTTTCTATGACCAATAAGACTTCTGTGGTGCTCTCATTAACTTCGTCAGAAGCAGTAATGGTGATTAAATATTCCCCTTCATCATCATAACCGGTCTTCCACTCCCCTTTTTCATTCAGAGGGCGGGAGTAAGTATAAATAATTGAATCATTATCCGGATCGATCGCTTCTGGAGCAACCGTAACCATATCTGTTTCCTGCGCACGGAGCGTCATAACAGCAGCGATAGCGCTGGGTATGACAATTATCAGAACAAGAAACGTAAATAAATATTTTGCGGCCTTGGTATCCATGTTGTCTCAGCTACTTAATTTAAATTAAAAAAAAGTTAAAAAATTAATTGACTGTGAGCGAAACTCCAACGATTTCCGGAGGCATATTGACATTCTCAACCACCACTTTAATTTTTTTGGTCACGGTCCCTTTGCCGTCATTGGCAGTAACTGTGACAAAGTACTCTCCGTGGTCAGTGTAGCCAGTTTCCCAGATTCCGTCATCTCCTACCGGTTCGCTGATGGTAAGAGTTACTTCGTCGCCATCTAGATCAGTAACTTTTGGTTCCACCTTTACCATTTCTCCCTCTTTTACACTAAGATCAGCAATAGCGGCAAGTTCAGGCAATTTATTTACGTCATCGACTACTAAAGTGAATGTTTTTTCCGTTTCTAATTCTCCATCGCTGGCCGTAACCACGATTTGGTATTCACCTGCGCTGGCGTGGTCGGTTTCAAAAGTTCCGCTTTTCAAAGGTTCAGAAATAGTTACGGTTACTGAATCCTTGTTGGGATCATTTATCACCGGTTTGAAAGATACAGTTTCGCCTTCTTTTACCCGTAAGTCAGTAACACCATTAATGACTGGAGGGACATTCACGCGCTTAACAATTATCCTGATTTTCTTTTCTGTAGTTAACTGACCATCGCTGGCGCTCAAAGTGACCACATATTCGCCGGCATCGCCGTAATTGGTTTTCCACTGCCCCAGCTTATTTAATGGTGATGTGAAAGAATACTCCACTGAATCCTGATCGGGGTCGTTGATTTTCACGTTAAGGCGGACCATTTCGTCTTCATTTACTTCAATAACCTGCATTTCTTCATCGCTGACTTGAGCCGGCTCTTGAAGATCAGGAAGGATTACTTCCTCTTCGACTGTAGAATCTTCGGCTTCTTCCGCCGCATCTTCAGCCGCTTCTACGGTTTCCTGCTCTTCTGCACCAAAACTTAACTCTTCTTCCACTTTAGCTATTTCATCCACTAAACTGGTTTCTTCCTGCACCGCAGTATTAACTTTATAGTTGCATCCGGCAAGAAATACTAATAATAGTACACTAAAGACCGCCAATATTTTTTTCATCATACGTACACCCCCGATTGATATATGCTTGAATTGTGAAGAAAGAATATTTAAAGATTTATAGGGGGAATAATATAGTCTACAGGACATTGGTATCATAAAAATGCGTGAAACCGCCTTAATGCTATAAATGAAAAGTGGCCCCGCGGTGACTTTCACGCCGCAATCCATTTAACTTGGGCTGGTGGGTTACTGGTAACCCGCCCAACTCGCCTAGATTGCTGGCATTTGAACACCGGACCTCACGATGTCTTTGCTCGCCCAGCATATCAGTGTCGCATCCAAAAAGGATCGTGCGCTCCACCGGACTAAGCTACGGGGCCTTGAGGGAATCAAACGACGGAGTATTTTTAAAAGTTATGGTTATAAAAGGTTGTGTGTTATCCCGAAACTATTTCCCTACGATAAGCTTTTTGGGGTTATGAAAC
>JBBSYZ010000012.1:0-8253 GCA_038045005.1 Nanobdellota archaeon
GCCGAAGCCCGTATCAGGAATCCCCGCCCTTTAGGGCTGGGGAGGACGTCAAATAGGGACATTTATATTAGCAGGTAATCATGTATCATGCCGGTTTACAAGACACACCAGAAGTCAGGGAAAAAATCAGAGAAATGAATATCGAAAGCCTTATTTTTCTTCAGCTGATTAAGGGAAAAAATACCTTGGAAGAGATAAGTGATGGCGGTTCTTGGTTTGTTGGATTTGGAAAACGGCCCAGTATCGAAGAACTTCAAAATAGAATTAACTATTTAATCAAAGAAGGACATGTTAGAGAGGCTTCTGAAGGAAAATATTATATCTCGGATTTGATTACGTGTTAGATTTACACAAAAACGCAAATTTTAAATAGGGGTTTTCTTTTCTTATCGATATGTTTGATAAAAAAGAGGAGCTTCCGAAGAAAAACAATAATTTCTTAGTGGTGGCAGCTGTTACCATAGGGGTCTTATTGTTAGTCGTGTTTGTAGTCCGCCCTGGGGTGGTCGGTTACGGCGTATATCAACAGATAGAAGATTCTAATGTTTCACCGAAAGAGTATGCTCAAAATATCCAGCAATTAAGCCGTGATTTGGAAATCGCTAAAGCTAATCTTTCATCCTATTCTGCATTTACCGGCGCAATTGTAGCTCAAGTTGGAGAAATGAGTGATGGCTTAGTGGAATGTAAAGAAGAAGTTGAACGTAGCAAAGCCGCAGTTGAGGAAGCACAGAAACAAGTATCTGCCAAAGAGACCGAATTAGCTTCTCTTAACAGTAAGATGGATCAGCAAATAACTGATCAGGTCGCTCAGAAGACTGCTGCTTTAGAAGAAGATAAGAATGTCTGCCAGAATTCTTTATCTGAAAAGGAACTGGAATTAGGCGATGCACAGGAAAAATACGAATTGTTAGCGAGAAACGCCGCCAGGAATATCTGCTGTAAAGCTAAAGTTGATAATCCGCAAATAAATTTTTATGATATTGCTAACGATAAAATAGTCTGTCTGGAAGAAGGAAGCAACACATTAAACTGTTAACGATAAATTAAACCATTAACAAATTGTTTCACGCATTTTTATGATATTAACGAATTGTTTCATAAGTGGTTTCTTTTAATTTGCCTTGTTTATCTCTCAGCCATTGCTCAATCCAGAATTTTGTTGCTTTAGCAATTCCCCAGTTCTGGTAGCGGCGCATGGAAGTTATTGCCGGCGTCTTGATGCAGGAGTAATTTCCGTGTTTTAGCAGTTGCAGGGTCAATTTCCGATGTTCCTTGACGGTTATTTCCGGGTTATATCCTCCTGCCTGCTGGAAATCTTTTTTGCGGCAGATCAAAACGCCGCTGCATCCTTGGTAAATATTAAAATAATTATATAAATTTTTGAAATTCATGGTCAATCGATATGAAAAAGAAGGAAGATCCGGTTTTGCGGTGGTGGTAGCTACGGATATATCTTCAGTGAATTCCCGTTTTATTTTTTCAAGGGCATCAGGAGCCAATTGGGTATCTGCATCAAGAAAGACCAGAATTTCTCCTTTGGCATTAAGCGCTCCGGCATTTCTAGCTACAGAAACATTCGGCTTGGGCAGGGAGAGGCAGCTGATCTTATTATTGGCCTGCTTTTTAGCAACTTCTTCGGTCTTGTCGGTGCAGCCGTTAGTGACGATGATGACCTCGTAATCCTGCAGGGATTGTTTTTTTATGCTCTGGACCGTTTTTTCCAGATAATTTTCTTCGTTATGCGCAGGGATGATGATAGAGAAAGCAGGTTTCATCGGAATGCTCGGAGAAGATGAGTTTTAAAGAATTGTTATGCTGTAAAATATAGGTTGGTGGCGAATAGAAGGGTGATTATTATTTTTTGAAAATCTTCTATTAAGGTTTAACGCAGTGCTTCACGGATAACCCACATTTCAGCTCGAAGATTCCATACAGAATTTAGTTTTTTAAATTTATCGCGTACTTCAGTAAGAAGAGGTTTGGGGGCTCCCGCTAAGAATGACGCCACTGCTAATGCGAGCGGTTCATATAACTTCTTCTTCTTTGAAAGTTTATCCACCGATGGCAATAATACTTCGTTCAAAGCTGGTTCATGGTACGTACGGATTGCAAGTGTTGTTCCAAAGAGCAAGGATAGATAATTGCTGGCTTCTTTTAATTTATCTTCCTTAAGTGCTTTTAGAATGTCTTTTTTTAATGGTTTTTTAACCATTTCTTCAAGTTGGTCTTCAGGGACCGGCCTTGTTAATTCTCTAACTAAACCTCTTACAGCATCCAATCTTCCATTTGACATCCAAAGGTTGCCATCATTGATGATCTGTTTAGTCAAATCAATCCTATAATCTCCTGAAGGTTTGAATGCTTCTAGGTGCTCACAAAGATTGAGAACATCTTCGTTTGTGACCCGGTAACTTTCTGTCTCTTTAGATTTAGGGGCGTAGGTTTCTTTTTCACGATACAAACGAGCGGTTATCTCAAAAAATAGTTTAGTAATATCTTCCTCTCCAATAAGTTTAGAAGCTAACTGATCACTTTTACGTTCAAATAAGTTTGTAATTTTTCTTTTTGTTATTACTGCTTTTTTAGTCCCTTGCTGTGTAGCAAGAGCCGCTTCTTCTTCAAGCTTTTTTACTTCTGGGCTGTTATGAACCAAAACTCCTGCTAAATATTTCCCACCGTCAGATATGGCTGTTGATTTAGATCCACCACCGGAGTAAATATTCTTAAAATTAAGGGGTTTATTTTTATCATTTAAACAAGAAGTACCATTAGAAGATTCAAAAATTTCAGAAAAAATACTACTGTTTTTTTCTAAAGACCCATATCTATCATTAGAAAGATCTTTTCCATAACACCAAAGACTATCTGTTCCAGCCATAATAATCACAACGTCAAATAATTCGCCGCCCAGAGCATGCCCGAATCGCAATGGTAAAAAGGGGTGTTGAACGGTTTTCCTTTATCATCAAACACTTCCAGGAAATTCTTATGCTGTTCGATCAACTGCCGATATTTCTCTTTATACGTCTTGGCGCGCTCTTTATCTACTTGCTGCAGCAGTTTGACATACAAAGGGCCCATGTGCATCCATACGGCATTGCTCTCATAGTTGCGGAGGAAGGTTTCCTGCCAGATGAAATTGATGTGCTGCCTTCCGGCGGTGTATTTCAAAGGGAACGGTTCGTCTAATCCGGCTTGGTGCACTTTATTCAACGCGGATTCAATCATTTCTGTATCAGTTACAATTCCTAAGGCGAATGGGAAAAGATTTGCGTCGCCGGCGACATATTTGTCTGAACTTAAGTCATCATTGAAATATTCTCCGTTCCAGAAATGCCGCTTGATAAGTTCCGGGTAAGAGAATTTATCAAAAGGATTGTCCAGGCGCATGCTTTTGAGATCCTTGGCGAGCATGGCGGCCAGACAGTTGTCGTAGCACGAGCTTTTTCTTACGGCAAAATCTTTGATGGACGAAAAATGAACTTCCGGCTTCACCAGACCGGTGTGGAGGTTGACCGCCTTCTTGAAAAATTTGTGGATCTCCTGATTGAGGAAATCTTTGAAGGGATCATAATGGAATTTTGATATTTTAATGCTGTGAACGAGCCACGGCAGAGAGTCAACGGCGTAAGTCGGGAAATCAAACGGCTTTCCTCTTGGAGTGATAGTAGTGGTAACCTTTTGGTGTTCCTTAAAATGATTAAGGGCATAGCGCAAAGTGTGGTGCACTTCTTTCTGATATCCTAAATCCAGCAGCGATTTTGCGCATAAGCCAAAATCTCTGGTCCAGAATTGGGCGAAATTGCCAGTAGATGCCTGCAGATACCTTTTGTTCCAGCAGTCTTTTATTATCAGGTGGCAGATTTCATCTGCGGTTCCTTCGTATTTTTTAGGCAATACCCTATTCTTCCAGCTGGTAAGGAAAATTCTCGGTCCTTCAGTGAGATAGTTTAAGACTGAAGCCATAATGGCGCTGGGAGAAGAGAGAGTATAAAAATGTTATTGGTGGAACTGCTTCATCCCGGGAGGTGATGAAGACTTCGCTTTGCCATTATGATGCAATTAAAATAGTGGCTGAGGCGGCGTTGAGTATTTTACTCATCACCAATAAATTTATTCTTTTTCTTCCCTTCTAAATGCTGATAGTTCTTATTTGAAACGATAGACTTGCCTATTTTCTGTTCCAGTTCTTTTCTTGTATTTTTAGCAATATCTCCGCCTTCTTTAGCAGTATGCGTTAGCTGCGGAAGTCCTTTTGCATCTTTTGCGATAGTGATGTCTGTTGTCGCTTTCTCCCCAACCATCGTCAAAATCAGTTCCCAATCGGTCATGTGATCCCTGAGATTTTCATTCGGTTTCTTCAATCCTTTAAACTGCTTATACTCTCCAACTGTCTTGCCGAATGTTGCTTTTGATATCTCATTGGTCAGAATTGCAAAATCTTTCTCTTCCTGAACGCCTCTGGACTTCCATTCATCAGTCAAGTCTTGCCTTATAGCGATACCCCTTAACCGCTTGTCAATCCAGTCTTTGGGATAGCCTTTTAGTTCGTAGTACTCTTTTACTCTATCTTGAGCAAGTTCGGGGTTTTCAATCTCTTCAATCCTCTCTTTGCCTAATTGAGCCAGCCATTGCTTAAATGGTTCAGCTTTCTTTGAGGGAATAGACTGAATAAGCCTAAAAGCATTTTTCGTATTAACGCAGTCAGTAGATCGTAGCTTTCCATCTTCAGCCGGCATTTTCAACTGTACCCAAATTGGGGACAGTTCAAGTTGGATAAATTCCCTGTCCTTAACTTTCCCCCAGTATTGTCTTGGGGTTGGACTATCTGTTAAAACTTCAACGATATCCACCACAGAATAAAACCATTGGTCATCATGCCAAAGTCTACGGATTTGTCTATCTTGGAAAACAATTAACCCCTTTTTAGCTTCCTCTACCATCTTGACTATCAAAAACAACTCCCGATTTAATAAATTTAACGAAAACCTTGCTTTTATGTCTTTTGTAATGAAAAAAGCTAATTAAAGGCAGAACACGACCTCTCTGTTTACAAAAAAAACGGACCCGATGAGATTTGAACTCACAACCTACAGCTTAGGAGGCTTTGGCGAGACTTAGTCTTGTCGCCCTATCCAGGTTAGGCTACGGGTCCTTAGATGATAGAAGAAAGACAGTATTTTTTAAATCTTCTGACTGCAGCTTAACCCGTCCCTGATGGGGATCAATTCGGTCTTTAATCTGAGATGATTAAGCACCGCTTGTTGGTAGTCTTGGCATCCTTCCATGGCAATATTATCGGCGATGATCAAGCCGCCTTTCCGCACTAACTTTATGCAGTCCTCTAAAACCTCGAGGTATTTTTTCTTGGCAAAATCGATAAAGATAAGGTCATAGTATTCCTGTTTTTCTGTTGCTAAACGTTTGACTATCTCTACTACATCTCCTACCAATACTTTAGCATTGATTCCGTGCTTCTGAAAATTATCTCTTGCTTCGTCAGCGATGATGGCATTTACTTCTATGGTGGTAAGTTCAGCTCCTTCACTTCCAAGGATGCAGCCGCTGTAGCCATTAGCGGCCCCTAATTCCAGAATCCGCGCCGGTTTTGTTTCCCGTACTTTCTGCAACAGCCAAGAACCTTTTTTAGAGCCGATGATGGGGATGCCCCGTGCGATACTTTCCCTTTCTAAAACTTGTAGTTTAGAGATGACTGCATCATCGGGTTCATTGTTCATCTTGAAGATATTGCTTAATCTGTTTTCTGATATAATGGCGCCTTATTTTAACCGCATTCTTAGTAAGGTCTAGCTGCTCGCTGATATCTTTTTCCGGAACTCCGGCCATGTTCAGCAGCAAGACATCCACGGTTTTATTAGGATAATCGGCAAGAAAAGAGCTCAATCGGGATCCCGTCTCGCTGCGCACTGCTTCGTCTTCAGGCGTCTGCGCTTCGAATCTCCCGCGAACATAATCTTCGGCGTCTTCGGAAAAGCTGGTCCGCATCTGTGGCTGGCCGGAAAGATATTCCTTCTTTTTTCTGAAATAATCGATGGCGGTATTTCTGGCGATACGGATAAGCCAGGCTTCAAAAGGAACTCTTCCATCGTAAATGTGGATATACCTGATTACTTTTACGAAAGTTTCTTGGGTTAGATCTTCAGCAGTATGCTGATTTCGAGTTAAACTATAATGCACCCTTTGCACTAATGCGCGGTATTGCCTGTAAAGATCAGCTACATCCAAGGTTTCGGTTTCTGGGCCGTTTAGCATTTTAAGAGTGGTTTTTCAAGTGGTTCTGTAACCCCTGCCTCGATTTCAGAAAACATACCCCACCGCGCACAGTAAAACAACGATTTTACTGGCGCACCAATGAAGTCTTTGCTTCATTGTGTGCTTGCGGTGATTGGGATGAAATAAATCATTCATATATGTTTTCTGGACGAAAAACCAAGGCGCCCAAAAATTAAGGGTATATTGTTACAGATACCCCACCCCTTGGGGCGACTGGGTTTTTCATTTAAAAAGGCGGCCCATTAAAAAGCTTTTCGTCGCTAAACTGCCGATTGCCTACTGCCTGATCTTGGCGGAAAATCATCGGAATTTCAGAAAATCTTAAATCTAAACAAGTATCAAACCGCGTCATGGTCCTTTGCTTCGCCAGAACTCTTTCGCAGGCCTTAGAAAACATCGGTTTTTCCGGCGGATATCACAAACTGCCCGTTTATAAACCTGAAATAGTCCGAACTAATATCATCTCGGACGAAATCATAGAAACGTATGGTAACGCCAAATGGGCAGTGATTGACATCCTTAACGAAAAATATGGCCCCGTTATGTCTAACCCATTTGATCTTCACCATTGGCTGGAAAAAAATGATGACGACGAAGTCGCTTATTTTCTGAATGAAGCCGGTTCAAATAGTCTGAATTATTCGCAGTATTTAGTACCTTGGAGATTTCATCTATGGCTGGGTAAGAAAGGTTTTGTGATCGGCATAGAGCAGAAAGGGGATGGATTTAATGCCGTAAAAATACATGAAGAGAAATTACACCGGCATCTGGGCGGGGCATTTAATTTTTTCCGGTGGTGCAAGAGCGCAGTTTTCTTTGACAATCCCGAAGAAGCCCGGGTAGTATATCTGGAAGCTAAATTATTTTAAAATAGGCCTCTTTCTGAGAGATCATGTATAAGATAAAACAGCTTCCGGAAGATTTTGTGGTCAAAGAGATTCCCCTGGCAGATATGAAACCAGAAGGAAAGTATCTTTATTTCCTAATGAAGAAGAAAGGGCGGAACACTTTAGATGTCATACAGGAATTAGCTCGAAGATTGCATCTTCGGGAAAAAGATATCGGGTTTGCCGGAAGCAAGGACCGGTATGCGGTTACGGAACAGATGATTTCTATCATCGGGGCAAAGAAAGAAAATATCGAGAATCTAAAGATGGGGGATGTTTCCCTGGAATTTCAGGGTCTTGGAAAAGTTCCCGTCTCTTTGGGGGATCTGCAGGAAAATGAGTTTGAGATCGTGGTCCGCAATCTTGAAGGTAAAAAGATCAGCAGGGTAGATTTCCTCGAAAATTATTTTGGTGAGCAGAGATTTTCGCTTCACAATGCGGACATCGGGAAGCATATCATAAAAAAAGAATTCCGGCAGGCAGTAGGTCTGATCGATGATGCGAAAATCAATGGGTTTCTTAAAGAGCATCTGGGAGATTTTGTCGGCGCATTAAAGAGATTGCCGATACGTATGCTGCGCATGTACATAAATGCCTATCAGAGTTATATCTGGAATGAAACTGCAGCAAGGTATCTGGATAAAAAAGGAAAGTCGATGAAAAAAGTTCCGTATTCCGGGGGCGAATGGGTGTTTGTTTCCAACTCCCGCGATTTCAAAGATCTAAAAATTCCGATAGTCGGTTTCGGGTACGAATGCGCAGATGAAGAGATTAGGAGCATCACAGAAGAAATAATGAAAGAGGAACGGCTTTCTCCATCTGATTTTATCATTAAACAGATTCCGGAATTGACTCTAGAAGGAGAATTACGAAAAGCGGTCGTCCCCGTACAGAATTTAAAAATCGGGAGAAGAGCCAAAGACGAATTGAACCCGGGAATGATGAAAGTGAAAATATCTTTTGCTTTGCCAAAAGGTAGTTATGCGACTATAGCGATAGAGAAGATAATTTCTCAGGATACACTCACCTTATCGTGATATGTTGTTTCTTCTAACCCTTTTAATGAGTT
>JBBSYZ010000013.1:0-42867 GCA_038045005.1 Nanobdellota archaeon
ATAAAATGAAACGAATTTTTCTACCGAAGGGAAATAGTTTCAGGATACGACAGCTGATTTTGATATTTTTACTGCTGCTCATGCTTAAGAAAAATGCCCCCGCAGGAAGAATGAATAAATTTAGTGCCAACAACGAAAACAATTATAAACTAACTTCTATTTTTGAGCACTATGATTAATTTTGCAAAACTCAGAAAAGACATTCAGGATTACGACAGCGAACGCGAGAACCTGATAAAGAAAAGCAGGGACGTTCTCAAGCTGAGCAAGCAGATTATCTATGCTGTGCACCGGGACGATCTTGCTGAAGCGGCCAAATTGATCAAAGAGATAGAAGCTGAGAAAAAGAAACTCGACGCTATCGCCAAACACAGCAGGAAGATGGGCAGTGAAGGGAGTTATAAAGTTGCCATCCAGGAATACGCGGAAGCATTGCTGTACTATCACTTCGTCAAGACTGGTGTATTGATAGATTTAGCTGTCGATACTGAACATTTCATCTTGGGATTGGCCGATCTTCCCGGGGAACTGGTGCGCAAGGCAGTATTTTTGGCCGGTAAAGGCGAAGTTGAAAAAGTTATCAAGATTCGGGATGAAGTAGATATGATGTACGGGGAATTATTGAAATTTGATTTTCGGGATAACGAAGTGCGGCGCAAATTCGATGCGGTCAAATATGACCTGAGAAAATTAGAAGATTTAGTATTAGACCTGAAATTGAAAGGAAGGTAAAATTAAACGTTTACAACATTTCATGCAGATAATTTTTAGGTAGAGAATAATTCTTGATGGTATCGCGTGATTAGATCTGAAAGTATTTTATATTGCGGAGATGCCTGCAACTATTGTAATCTCTGGGCATCAAAATATCTGCCCGCCATCAGCGGAGTAAAGGCCAGGTTTACAATTTTAAAATAATCTTCTGATTCAGATATCAATTCCTCTATCCTGCTGATGTGCTCTTGTTCTCCAAGGGATAAATCTGAAAGATCAATTACTTCTCCGGATAATAATTCATATTGTTTTGCCATTTCAGGAGAATCTTATGAATTTTATAAATTAACTAAAATGGCTTATCTTCTCTTCTTCTTGCTCATCACTTTTCGGGCTTTGCCTTTTCTTGCCCGCATCTTCGCCAGCTTGATCAATTTCGCCACTTTAGAATGCTTCGGCTTGCCGCTGGGGCCGCGGCCTTTATAGCCGCGTTTTTTACTTGACTTAGAAACCAGCTTACCTGATTTCTTTACTGCCCTTTTTTTTACCATCATTTATACTGGACTCGGTGAAAAAGTGGCCTGAAACAACGACCAAATCGAAACGGACCTATTGGCTTGTTTTACAGGTGATCTTCTTCGCCCCATACACAAGCATAACTGGTACAGGTTACCTGCGGTGAGTTATAGTCCAGACACCGTGGCATTTGTTGAGCACCAGACAGAGGCTGCTATGGTTGCATCCTTTTCAGGACAACCGAACTGCCCACAAAGATAAGTTAGCAATAAATAGACATATATATAATTTCGCCACCACTGTGAAATTACTAACATAATGTTTATAAATGGGCTTTGCGGGAGAATTATCATGAAGATACTGGCTATTAGCGACGTACACGGAGACCGGCATTTCATTAAAGAGATGGCCGAAAGAGGAGCTAAAGAAAAAGTAGATCTAGTCATACTTGCCGGAGATTTAGCAGACCACGACGGCAATGTAAGCGGCCTGATAGGCCCTTTCAAGGAAAAAGGACTGGAAGTAGCAGTAATCCCTGGCAATCATGAGGGATTAGCTGAAGTGGCTTTTCTTAAAGAAAAATACGGCATTGAAAATCTGCATGGATATGTTCTAAAAATTGGCGATGTGGGCATTTTTGGCTGCGGGTATGCCGATGTAGGAATCCATCAATTATCAGAAAAAGAATTTTTTCAGACGCTAAAGAACGCACATGATTCATTGAAAGGCGTGAAGAAGAAACTCATGGTGACCCACGTACAGCCCAGCGACAGCATTCTCGGCTTGGGGATATTTCCGGGAAGTACTGGCGTCAGGAAAGCCATTGAGGAATTGAAACCGGATCTGCATATCTGCGGCCATGTCCACGAAACGCACGGCATCGAAGAGGTTATAGGCTCTACCAGAGTGATTAACGTGGGAAAAGTAGGGAGGATAATTGAACTGTAAAAATGCCTTTGGAAATTTCAGTTAGGGACTTTGCAAAAAGTAAAGGGATTGAACTTAAAGAAATGGAAACTGGTTTTGGCCGCGGAACAAATGGCAGAGTGCAGATTAATTATATGCAGGAACAAGGCAATTACACTTCTCTTTGCGAAAAATTTTTTGCTTTAAGAGAGATTTATGAAAGTTCGGTCTGTATTTTTAATTCGGCAAATATACTTGAAGTGACAGTAAATGTGCGTTTTGGCTGTTTGAGAGATTACCTTCATCAACTTCACGACTCTAAAAAATTTAGTTTGATGAAACTGCGCCAAAAATTAGAGTTGCACTTAGGCGATAATAAGGCCCCGGAATCCATAGTGAGCGAAAGGTTTAATGATTTTAATTCTTCTGATATTTATCAGCTTCTTAACAGTTTTTATCCTTGAGGCCGCTTTAATTTTGCGCCCCTTCTTGAACCAAAGACCACAATAAATATAAATGGCCGCGGCGGCCGTTTCCTCGTGAAAATTCTTTTTGTGACAGAGTATTATCCGCCGAAAGTCATGGGCGGCGGAGAGATCAATGTGCAGCTTTTAGCATCCATGCTGGCCAAGAAAAAAATTGAGGTCCTGATCCTGACATCTTATCATCAGGGACTGCTGCAAATGGAAAAAAAAGACGGCATAACCATCTATCGCCGGCTTAAAACTGGAAAAGACGCTTCCACCTTTTCCGGAAATGTTAAACGAGCATCTATTTTTCCGAAGTCGACAGCAAAAGAAGTTAAGCGGATCCTGAAAGAAGAAAAAATCGATGCAATTCATTTTATTGGCACCAGCATAATCGCCGCCCCCCAGCTTCACCGCAGTAATGTACCGCTTTTTGCCACCATTGAAAGTTATCCTGCGCTTTGCCCGAAAGGAGACCGTATTTTCCACGGCAAAAAAGAATGCACTGTTAAATGCTCATTCTTGAAATTCTTGTCCTGCCAGTCCGATTCTGGAGAAATAGGAAAGATGAAGAACCGGTGGTGCATCAAGTATAATGCGCCGCTGCTGTCATATATCTACAGATACTACCAAGAATTAAATGATTCTTTGAAATATTGCCACCTCATCGCTATCAGCGGATACGTGCAGGGATTATTGCGGCAGCAGGGGCATGAGAGCACGACCGTCCCTAATGCAATTAAAATAAACGATTTTAAAGTTGTTGGAAAAAAGAAAAACAAAAAAGAAAAGATAATATTTCTCGGAGCGTTCATAAAATCTAAAGGCGCACAGGTTTTATTGGAAGCTATCGAAGGCCTGGATGCAGAATGTGAACTTTACGGCGAGGGAGTGTTGAAAGAAGAATTGCGGGCGATCATCGCCGAGAAAAAGCTTAATGCTAAAATATGCTTGCCGGTTTCTTACGATAAAATTCCCAGCGTTTATGCGGATGCCGACATCATCGTTTTTCCTTCGTTATGGCCGGAACCGTTCGGCCGGATTGCCATAGAAGCCATGGCCGCAGGAAAGCCAGTAATCGGGTCAGCAATTGGCGGCATAAAAGAGACCGTCAAAGAAGGAACCGGTATATTAGTCGATCCAGGTAATGTGCAGCAGCTAAGGGAAGCGATCGAACTGCTGCTGCATGAACCGGCCCTGCGGAAAAATATGGGACTGAAGGGAAGAAGAATTGCTAAAGAGCTTTACGCCGAAGAAAGAGTGGCGGATCAACTTCTTTTGATGTACAAATCTAAAGCATCTTTATATCAAAACAGACCCTGAAGGTGCCGGGAGAAAATTGCCCGCATTTAATTTTACGCAGAATTTTAATCTTATATCCCAACTTATCGCATATTCCCCTTACTTTTTGCGCATAAGCGTTAAAATCTTTCTCTTCCAAAAATGCATAAAGATGAATCGTGCCTTTTTTCTGGATCTTGAGCAAGGCCAAATCTAAAAACTGTTCTCCGGTTTTAGGCAGGGGCATGACGATACGTTCAAATTTTCTTTTGATTGACGGGATCTTATGGCGGACATCTCCATGCAAAATAGTGACACGATCCTGTAAGCCGTTCAGCTGCACGTTTTCCAAAGCGAAATTATGGGCAAGAGGATTCAGCTCTATGCCATAGACATGTTTTGCCTTAGAATTTCTGGCGATGACCAAAGGATAAGGTGCGGCTCCGGAAAACATTACCATAACTTCTTCTCCCGGCTTGACCATTTTGGCGATACGCAGCCGTTCGCTTCCGCTGCGCGCAGAAAAATAAGTCCTTTCCAGATGCAGCTTTATCTCGATGCCGTTCTCGTGATGGACGGTCTCTTTCGTTTTTTTTCCTGCCAGTATAGTAACTTTGCGGGTGCGGAAGGTCCCGGCATGGATATCACTTTTCTTCACTATGGTAGAAAGATGTTTGTTTGCCTGAAGGTAAGCTTCGGCGATGAGTTTTTCTTTTTTCTTCAGTTCATCAGGTATTTCTAAAATCAGGATGCTGCCTACGATTTCCTGGCTTCGTGGAAGAACCTCTAATTCCTCAACGGCCAATTTATCTTTTAAGATCTCTTCGGCGATGAGGTTCTTATGCCGACTAGGAAAGGAAAATTTAGTGTTTACTATTTTCGCATTCGACAGGTTCGTTTTCTTAGTGACGGGGAAATAGATATGATCCAGTTCCCTGACCGGAAGGTAATCCAGATGCAGAAGATTCTTTTTCGCGAGAGATTCCTTCACTTCCTGGGCATTCTTAAGTTCAGTATAGGCGGCGAGCATGTATTTAGGTAGGAAGTTTAGATTTATAAAAGTAATTGTTGTTTAGAGGTTTTAAGCTCGGAATCAATATATCTTCTTGTATTTTGGGATGTATTCACATTCAATTTTTTTTGCACTATGGTAGGAGTATAAATCTCCAATTGTTTCATCGTCGAGCCCATTTAAAGACCTCCAACCTTCTGATTTTAGCTTTCCTGAATCCAAAATTACCCGATCTATTTTAAAACTTCCTGCTTCTTTAATCCTCTGGGCTTCTGCCCCTAATTTTTTCTGTCTTTCGGCTTCTTCTTCCTTCTTTTTCTGTTCTGCTTTCTTTTCGGATTTTTTTCTTTCTTTTTCTGCCTTAGAGATGTAACTTTGACATAGTTCTTCAACTTCATCCGAAACACAGCTTAACTGAGATGCAAATCTTCCGGCAGCAGCCAGACCATGAGATTCTTCAAAATATCTCAGGGCAAACCCGTAGTCTTCAACATCATCAAATCTCTCAAATCCTTTTACAAGCACTTCTTTAAGACGTTTTGGGGATGGTTTCTCCAAATAGTAGTAATATATTTCAAGATGTTCTTCAAGATTCTTGGCTTTTTCAGCGGCATGGTCGGCAAACCTCATATAAAGGTCTTCATGGCCTTGTTCGAGGCAATATTCTGCGATAGCCAGACATTTATCTGGAGATCTCCTTTCGCCAAGACACTTTTCATAGAACTCTCCGGCAAGATTTTTAAGACCTTTATCGAGAAGGAAATCTCCTGTATCTTCGTAATCTGACAGACGTGCTCTTTTCTGCAGGGCTTGTTTGAAATAATCTCCTGCATCTTGTTTGTTTCTTTTAAGTACCTCTTCTCCAACTTGGACCAAATGCTTATAATCAGCATCAACAGCCAAAGCGTGGTCGAACAATGCTTCTGCTTGCGGGTATAATCCTTTTCCAGAAAGTAATTTGCCATAGGCAAAGATTTCATCAAAGGTATTTTTTTCGTACGCTGTCTCTTCAATAAAACCAGCAGCCAGTTCTGAAAGACCATCCTCTTTTATGGAGAACAATCTTTCAACAAGTTCCATCTTCTCTTCTTCATCCTTGTCTTCAAACAAATCCTTGGCAGTCTTTTCAACTAAACCGGCTATTTTGAGATCACGGTTCTTTTTATACATATCAAGAGCTAATTCAAATATTCCTTCTCTTTGCCCAATATCTGATAACTCGTAAGCGCGGTTTAGTTTATCAATCCCTTGGTTAAATATCTCTGCATTGCATGAACCAGCCATAAAGCCAGCCATCCTGACCAATCTGGTGTAGTCGTCTTGTTCCCCATTAAACCTTTCGATCAGATTGATGGTTCTTTTGACGTCAAAAGACCTAAAATCGTATGCTTCTACTCCTCTCTCAAATAAACCATCATCCTTAAGCAGGCCACGAACAAGCAATGAGTTCGCATATTCTTCCCCTTGTTTTTTTCCTTTCTCAAAGTTGGTTATGGCCGCGTCAAATTCTTCTACCTTGTCTTCATCGAGAGCGAAAGTGTAATATGCTTTCCCCAGATTATGGTGGTCTGTTTTTTTTAGAGACCTCGCATCCCTTCCTTCTATCTTTTCCGTAATAGATACTGCTACCTTCATTAATTGAAAGTCATCATTGTTAAATGAATAAGAGAATACGTTACGGGCAACATTAAGCAAAACATCGTCAGAAATCTGCCCTGCTAATTCCTGGGCGTATGACAACCCTTCTCTGGCATAATTATCTCCCATGCTTACCAGTGATTCTAACAAGATCATCTTTTGATTATCATCTCCCCCGTTATGGACTATCCTTTTCAGACGTTCAAAACAGCCGTTTGAACCTGATTCTAATGTCTGGCAGATGAGACGTTGATCCAGCTGGGTCGCTCCCATGGAAAGTAATATTTCCAGATTATCTTCCAAATCTCCGATGATGTCTGCTGTTTTCATGCTGCAATCTTTGAAGCCGTTCTTTCTCTCTGCCGCTTCACAGCTGTAAGTTCTTCGATGACAGAGTCCAAATCTCCGATTATTGATTTCACTTCCATTTTTATGATAGTCCCAAGTCCAGATCTATTTCAAACAAGTTCTTGTAAGTTTTTATCTGAAATACCTGTTGCCCTCTTTCCAACAATCCCTGAGCAAAAGATCTCATCTTGTTTTGCGCTTCTGAATCATTGTATCCAACATCAGAATAATCCGCCCCATTATATTGGATGTATACAAATTCATGTCCTCTTTCTATCAGGTGATCAGCAGCGGCAAGCGCCCGGTCATGATTCCTGATATAACCGTCGCTAAGCATTACGGTTAGTATCCTTTTATCTGGGTTTTCCCGTCCATGCTGTTTAAATAACCCTAAAAATTTTTTGATTTCCAGATTCTCGATACAGGCATCTCCGTATCCGTTATAGATGTAATTAAGTATCTTTTTCTCGTCTTCACTCCAGCCGGAAAACCTCGAATGATTACCGAACAAGAACGCGCCATAATTAACTCCAACAACGCCTAGCTCTTTGACCGTGTCTACGAAAGAACGCGCCAAGATACAAAAACAATCATATCCCTGTATTCCTGAATCTTTTTTTCTGAACCTTTCCCGGTCCCCGACTAAAGAGTAACCCATGCTTGCGCTGACATCGCCGATGAAAAGAACGTCTCTATCGAATGTTAACGGCTGCGGCGTGACCTCTTCCTTGACGGTTATCGGCGCCTGATGCTGATAAAATTGAAATTCTCCGGTTGGGAGAGCGATCGTACTCCCCCAGGCGATACCATCTAAGCTGGCGCCGATGCCGAATTCATTCAGCTCTGTTTTTGAAGCGTGCCCGATAACAAATTCAGATACGGTGGGCTCGTCTGAAGGTCTTACAGGAACCTTAAGTTTGCCGGCCAGTTTCTTATACAGCTGATCAATCTGAGAAAACTGAAGTTCTACTTTAGCTTCACCCATCGTTCCTGGAAGACCATGATCGCAGACATGAGGCTGCAAAAAAGGGGGTATTCCCTTGAACCCATCCCTGTTTACCTTGTACTTATTGATATAATCTTCTGGTCCGGGTCCGAATGCCCCCGACGGATTTCCTCTCCCCTTACCTGGATTGTCTTTAGAGAGATCTTCTAACGGATCGATCCTATTATCTTGTAGAGTTTCCGGAAGTTCGATTTCATTCCCTTCCCCAAAATTATCTTCTCCATAATCAGAGGTGTCATCGCCAAAACTATCACTCTTTGAGCGATGGTCCACTTCCCCATTTATCTTATTCCTGAACTTTTTGTCTTTCTCATATTTTTGGGTAAAATATTCTCCAGATGGTTTAAATGCGCCCCCGGAAATTCCTCCCGTTGCTGATCCTTGTTGCCCTTGCCCTTGTTGTCCATCGCCCTGTTGTCCTTGTGGTTGGCATTGCTGTTGCCCTTGCCCTTGTTGTCCGTCGCCCTGTTGTCCTTGTGATTGTCCTTGCTGTTGCCCTTGCCCTTGTTGTCCATCGCCCTGTTGTCCTTGTGATTGTCCTTGCTGTTGCCCTTGCCCTTGTCCCTGCCCTTGATCATACTGGTTAGGATCCGGCTGTTGCTGGTTGTCCAGCAAGTCATAGATTCTCTTTGTAAATTCATAAGCTTTGAGGTTCCACTTCTCCTTATCGTTCAGTTCTCCATAATAATCAAGCTCTTCATCACGGGAAAGATCATTGTTCATGAGCTTGTCAGCTAATTCTTCACTATCACTAAAAATGTGAAAAAGATCTCTTGCCAGTTCTCCAGAATAATCTCTAGTGATGCCGCTTGCATATTCTCTAATCTCCCCTTCTCTCCAGAATGTCTTTAACTGCAGATCAACAAATTGGCCGAATAGTTGTTGGAATCCCTGTTGTTCACATTGGCCGTTTTCAGATCGGTGTAGGGAATTAAGAAAATAAAACGAGCTCATGCCGTTCCTGAACGATCCGCGTTCCTTATCTTTTAATGCATAACTGCAGTTGACAATATAATCTTCAAATAGGTTGGCAACTTCAGGCACTAATTGGTCTTTCCTTCCATCAGCAACATCAAGCTCTTCCAAGGCGTCCCTGATACCTTCAACAATCTTCTTAAAATATTCTTCATCTCCCGGGCAGCCGAAGAAACCTTCGGGATTTTGGTTATGACCTAACTCGTGAAAAGATACGGCATACAACAAATCGTCGAGCAGATTCTTGCCGGGAATCAGACCTTGCGGAATCTGTTGCAGACTTTCTTCGATATTGCTGTCAACAGTAACATTGATTTTCCAATTCTGGATGTTGATGCAAGCATCTACATAGTAGGAAACGTCATCTACATTAGCCTCTACCTTGAACTTTCTGGCATTGATCTTCTTTACAATTCCCTTAAGTTTTTGTTCTAATGTCATGGTTACCAGTTTTCATCATATCCATCAAAATTGTCATCAAACAGAATACCCTTTGTTTGCTCTCGCTTCATGATATCCATTGGCAGATCTGATTAAAGCATCAACCGTTCCTGATTTGTGATATTCTTCACGCATACTTTTCTCAGTAAGATATTCTTCATCGTCAAGAATGACATCTGAACTGACACATTCGTCGATAAAATCTTGTATTGAATCGTAAGGTATAGGTCTGAACCTATGTCTGCCTTTCTGCTGCACGAAACGCTGCACGTCAGTCCTGATAAACCTAGCTTCTTCTTCGTAGCCTTCTGCAACAGACTGTTTATAGGAATTCATCAATATTCCGAGAGCAAAGCCCCATAAGTTATCTTTTAATAACTGCCCAAGCTGAACTGAAGACGATCCATTTTGCGGTTGGTTTATAGGGGGAAATCCAGATACGTTAGGTGAAGTGAATTGTGGGGCTGGTTGATTCACGGGAGTATATGCCGGCTGCGGCATCCCGGCCGGCTGGGGATCCAGAGGATCGGAAGAATACGCTTCTTCCGGTCCATTATCATAATCACCACCATAGTCGCTCCCATCATCTCTTTTTGGCGTGACTCTAACCGGTTCTTCTTTTATCATCCTTGGCTGTTTTATCGGGGTTTGAGAACTGGCTGCTTCATCTAATATCTTTTTCAGATCGTCAATGTTTCCTAATATGTCCTTCGGATTCATTTTTCATAACCTCTTATCACATCCGCAACTTCAACATCATAATCCTGCGACCGGTTTTCAAAGTCCTTGATGTTGGCCATCCAGACATCTTTCTCTTTGGCATATTTCTGCAGAAAATCAAGCATTCCCTGCTGATTCCCAGAGACTATGCATTTTACCAGATCCTTCTGGTGATCAGTATAAAATTTGGCAAACCGCCCATATGCTGAATTAATCACTCCTTGCACGGCGGCAAACTTATTGCCCTGATAAATTTTTTTTACCCATTGGCTGTTTACCTCAATCTTACTATACAGGATGAATGGAGCCAGAGCAAGAATGTCTTCAGGTTTGACTTCAAGATTTTTAAGATAATCAGATTCCATAAATCTTTTTGTTGTTATCCTTTTCTTGCTGTCTGAACCGGCTGATTGTATTATCTGGACCAAAGACTTATAGGCGCGAACAGCAGCTACTGCTTTTCCTACGCTTTGCAGGTTGATCAGGCTTCGGTTTGTAGGAGCGTAAACACTGCCACAAATATTATTTTCTTCAGCCGCATGATGGCATCCTTTACAAAGGTCTAATGTGAACGCGATCCCTTCTTTTGATCCGGTAGAACTTTTGATGCAGTTGCTTAGTCCGGAGAGGTATACTAAAAATTCGCGGGTCATCGCCGATAATGGTATCGAGCCAATGCTTTGATATAATTGGATGACAGTATCCGTCATCGATCCGTCAACCTTTTCAACGGTTATAGCGCTGCTTTTCCTTCTCTTTATCATGTCCCTGATGTCCTGCTTTAAAGACTTGAACTGGTCAATAGGAATCTCGATGACCATCCTGTCACGGACAGCCTTGTCCATCTCTGCAATGCCTTTATATTCAGCCCCTTCGTTGATGGTCAGTATCCTGTATTGATATCGCTGACCTTTTGGAAGCTCTACCCCGACAGCAAAGTCAAGCCCTTTAATGTTGAACTCGTATTCTAGGTAAGGGATGAGAATGTTCTGGATAAGCGCTGGAGCCCTGTTGGCTTCGTTCAAGATAACTCCTGGATATGTGAGGATTGGAGTTGTACCGATGGATTCTTTCAGTGTCGCTCCGCCCTTTATCTTTCCAAAGTCAATATCTATGAATGCTTCTTCGTTCATACCTGGAGTTATCGTCCTGTTGACATATTGTCCTGTTCAAAAGAAGGCGTTCATGGCCATCTTGGCCAGATGAGTCTTACCTCCTCCGCTTTTTCCGGTCTCAAGAATGTCAGCATTTGCTATGGCTCCGATGGTAAGAAAATCCTTGATATCTAAAGATACGGTTTCTCCCTCGTTCATCCCCTGCAATCGTACAAATTCTCTGGACTGCCTGAAATCAGTAGTTAAACTCCTTAACCTGTCTTCGAGCGTTGCAATATCTTTAATATCAGTTGGTTTCATCTTCTTGAACTTCCTCCGGAACTTTTATCTTCACTTCAACAAGTGTTTTAGGCTTTAATTTAGTGTTAAGAATTTTAGGGATGACAATAATACTTTGACTTCCTTGTTTTGAGATCTGTTTTGTTAGTGTGAATTCAGCCATTTTCATATGTCTCTGATATGCAAGACACCATACCAAATGTTATCCACCCCTTGGAAATTATTATTCAAGAACGTAGTTTATTTATAAATATTTCGGCGGTTTACTGTTATCCAGTAACAACATATTTTAATCAAAAGAATGGGTAGTGCGAAGATTTGACTGATGCAATTTTAAACAATCAGTTCAAGATGCGGAAAGTTATCAATCAAATATTGACACAACCAATTATTCTAACACCAACTTCTGCCAATTCTCCCGGTAATACCTGTATTTCGCATCAAATTCTTCTTTAGGTGTCAACGAGATACCCAGCTTCTGCAATTTATCTTTCAACAGCCGCAGCGTTTCTTCCTGATCTTCCGGGGAAGACATCTTCTCCAATTCAAGGATATGCCCATATCCTCTGGTGCAGTCCAGCATTACGCTGATACCTTCCCAATCAAACACCATCCTTTTCCGGAACCATTTGATATTAACTCCATATCCCAAACTTAAAAACAGTTTCTCCAGTATCTCAAAATCTTCTTTATTAAATTTAATCTCTATCTCCTCGCGCTGCTCATCATGCAGTTTTCCTTTCTTAAGCCAGATTTTTGAATAAGTGTTATTGCGCTGGATGCGTAAATCCTGTTCGGCATCAAAGTAATAGGTTTCCTGATCGTCGTCGCTGATGAATTCAGCATTCTCTTTGAAAAATTCTAATAATTCTTCATACTTTTCCTGAGAAATAAAACTGCGGATCTCTATCTCAATGTTGTTCATAAATTCTTCAGCTCCTATCAGACTAAGGTAATCTCTATTTTATTCTTTCCGGTAGGCTCGATTATTACTTCCCGCCCTTTCCTAAGCTTCAAGATTTCAGCGATCGCTTTAGGGACTTTAACGTCAAGAGATGAGCCTGAAGTGCCTATATGTGTCTTTCGCGCCAAACCCCAGATTCCAGCTTCTTTTGCTTTTTCTTCAATCTGCTTGCTTACTGCTCCTTCAAATATAGTCTCTTCGCAGACCGGGCACACTAGAGCTTCAAATTTGCCCAGCGAGATTCCTAATTGAATAAAATCAACTTTTTTCTTGACAAAACTTGCTTTTTCACATTTATAACATTCCATGATTTCACCCGTTGATAAATACTGTTTTTATTAAAAACTTTGAACTTATTTTTTTATACGCAACCGAATAATAACTATAAACCGCAAGGAAACCACCGGTCTGTTGGTATTTTGAGCCGCGCTCTAATGCTTCAAGGATCTGTTGAACCGATACCCCTTCAATATGCATCTTCTCTTGTGCGTGTTTTGTAACCACCAAATCTTCTTCAGTTAGCATTTATACGCACCAATACGTACCAATACGTACTAATATATTTAAATCTTTCCTCTCAAAAGAAATTATTCAGCCCCTTCTGCGCCATCTCTTTCTGGATCTCTTTTAATTTTTCCAATTTTGCCCTTACTCTTTCTTCCCCGAAATCGTGCTCTTCCACCAATAATTTCAACAGTTTCTGCTCATCTATCTTTTTCCATTCCAGCGAATAATTATCGGTTACTGGGATATTTTTTATGGTGTCGAAAACTTTTTCCCACGATAATTCAGAATAATGCCGTTCCCATCCCGCCAGCCGGAAGATCTCCTCAAAATTCTTCCCATGCTCTTTCAGCAATTTCAATCCGGTTTTCGGGCCGATGCCCTTCACGCCGCCAGGGTTATAATCGGTGCCGACTAAAATAGCCAGCACTATCAGCTGGTCTAAATCCAACCGAAGATTGTCCAGCACTTCCTGAAGCGAGATCATCTCCGGATTTACTTTCTGATAGGCGAAAGTTCCTGCTTTTTTACGTCTTCCTTCCACGGACAAGTTCCTCACCAGCAGCGGGCAGCCGAAGATCAAGTTGTCGTAATCCTGACTCACAGAAGCATAAGCGTCGCCATTTTTTACCATCCTGGCGGTCTGCGCTTCTCCTTCCGACGGCGCCTGCACGATAGGCAGACCCAAAGCCATTATTATTTCCTTAGCGTCTTCAATCATCTCTTTATTCAGTACCGCCGTCCTCGCGGCATATTTGCGCATCGCACCGACATCTCCCTTCACTTCCGCTCCCTTAAATTTCAATAACGCTTCTTTCTTTACCTGCGCCCTTTTTTCCCAGGTCTTCTGCTTGATCTCAGGAGCTTTTCCGTCAAAGACAAATACTAATTTCAATCCCTTCTCCATCAGGACTGTGGTCCTGCTGAAAAGCCCAATCAGATGCGAAGTTACCCGGCCCTTGCTGTCGGTGAGCACCGAACCGTCAGGTGAACGGATGGTAGTAAGAAACTGATATAACAGATTCATGGAATCTACCGCTAAGACTTTGCCTTTAAGGTCGCTGATGGAAATCTCTTTCTTTACCATCAATTCTTTAAAATTCAAGCCCATCGAAAATCACCCGTGCAATAGTTTAGCGCCATCATTTTAACACCCTCATTTTACCAGATCCAGCAATTTTTTATAATTTTTGCTGGATTTATTAGCCCACCGGTATGCCTGAAGCATAGCTAATGAAATTGCCGCTCCGCCGGGGACTAAAAAGACCCCCCCGGCAACTGTGTACATCGCTCTTTTTTTCCAGCGTTCGGTATTTAAGGTCTGCCTGATCTCATCTACTTCTTCTTTCTTGTACACCGCTGCTGCCACCATCATAAGGTCTCTTTCTTCTCCCAGGGAATGAATCAGGCGCTTTTTGTTAAACCAAAATACGATTCCGGACTTTCCTTCCGGCAATGGAGAGACTAAAGAGGCTTGTTTCTGACGTTCTATGAACAAGCCCTGCAGCAGTTCTTCCATGAAACGCACCCTTTTAAGCAGGCTCTTGAAAACTATGCTGCGGTGCCCTTCCGATTTTATCAGCAGCACATAACCAAGAATCTTATGAAAATCCTTCATCAGGTTCTGCAGAAGTACATTGGAAGAAGCGGTCAGCTCTTTGAATTGCGATAAGTTCTTTGCGTCCGCTCTCCGGGAATCAATCTCGTTCAGCTGTAAGAACACTTTTTCGATCTCTTTTTGAAGCAGTATTATCTCCGCTTCCATCTTCTGCTTATCAATCATCGGCTACCAGCTTTTTTACGATGGCGTTCCGGAATGCATCGGTCGCCAGCATTTCCTGCGCTTTTTTGTTAAGCTCCCGGGTATACAGGAATAACAGCGGGAGTTTCTTTATCTGCGCTTCCATATAAGCGGAAGAGAGATCTCCTTCATCGCATCTGGCTTTTTTCTTGGCTTTGCAGAAATAGGTTAACGCCCCGACTACCGAAGGCACGGAAAGGAGAAAATTGATTTCAGCATTCCTGCGGATGATCTCCTGCTCTTGAACCACTATGCCGCATTCCCGGAAGTATTGTTCCACCAAAGGGATCAATTGACTGGATGCAGAAATATTTTTTTGGTAGGGGCGTTTCTTTTTCACTGCCAGTATCTTTTCATGGGGATGGTGAACTGACGGCTGCGAAAATGACAGTTGGGAAAATGGAAGGACAGTTGTGGCCGGAGCCGGTTCTTCCGCAATTTTAGGTCCTGTTTTTTCCAATTTTGTTTCCGGTTTAGTTTCCAGTTTTGTTTCTGATTTTGTTTCTGGTTCCTTATGTTCTTCAAATACTGGCGTCAAAGATTGCGGTGATCTCCCTTGCTTATCCCGCTCAGTATCTTGGACTGCCGATTTTTGTTCCGGTGCAGGATGTTCGCCAAATAACGCTGATTTTATCACTGCAGTGGTTTCCGGATCGGAAAGCAAGTGCCATTTCCAGAACAATTCCCGATTTCCTGCAACAGTGACATGGAGAGGAACAGCAAAATCCTGCAACGAACGCAGCGCTACTTTTGATAACAGATCAATAGAATTCTCCCGCAGCACTTTTTCCAGTTTCAGCCGCTCTAATACTTGAAAATCTTTAGGGTTGAGATTCCCCGCAGCAAAATGATACAGCTGTTCCTCTTGGCCGGGCAGATAGTACAATGGGGATCCGCCAATCTTAAGATGAGAAATTTTCACTTTTCCCTGTGCGGACAAGTCAGAGAGATACGCTGAAGCGAACAGAATTTCTGAATTGATATTCTTGGCAACCTTGGAAGGAATAGTCGGGCCTACCACGCGCAAAAAATACAGAATTTTATCCTGATCTTGCATAATCGTTATGAAGAAACGCGGTTTATATAGTTTTCTTTACTGGGAAGATTACTAATAGATTACTAAGGCCTGGTCCAGTTAACCTGATAATAAGTAACGTCATTCTCGTCGTCAATGATAGCAAGCAATAAGCGTTTCTTAGTGCTGTGCGCAACCCTATTCTTAGCGCTGAATTCGTGCCAGGTGAAGACGCTGGCTTCATGCACCGGAAAAACTATCCATTTAGCGTGATCTTCTCCCGGCTTTACGCCCCGGTCATAAACACGGAAATCCGCACCGAACTTTAATGCGGTTTTAATGATGTATCCCCGGTTGCGCATATCCCTGAAGACCGCGTACCGTATCCAGAAATTCGGCTCTACCTTGCGTGCTTTTTTTAGATATGATTCAAATGCTAAAATTTTCCCGCCTTCGCTGCGCACCTCCAACCTTTCCCGTTCCATAAGGTAGAGTGCTTCCAGCAGAGACAATTCCACTTTGCCGCTTTCGTTCAGAGTGCCGAAACGCGACTGATTATAAAATTCTCTAGCATCGTCAGAAGATTCAGTGATAACCCGCTCTCCGGTAAGTATTCCTAAGACTGGCTTCTTCTTGATCTTTTTTATTTCCGGTTCTTTGTTCTCTGCAGAAGTTTCAGCAGCTGCTGCTTCTGAGGCCTTTTTTTTAGCCATCAGAGTAAAATGGGGCGGTTTCTTTTTAAAGGTTTCTTGAAGATTCCCCCAAGCCCGGCGAGAATTATTTTCAGGACTATTTTTAGGTTAAAATATCATTTTCAGACCAGGAGGTATATTCGCAGCCGGAGATATCAGCAAACTCTTCCGGGGTAAGGGCCCCGTATTCCCTTCCGGTCGGAAAATCCCATGCCGGTAAAGCTACAATCTCGGCAGCGACGCATTTTTCTATCGGATATAATCCGTCAACACCATAGCATTCAGTGTAATTATTCCGGGATAGATATTCCCAATCTTCCGGCTCAAACAAAGTCTTTTGATATTTGCAGGGCTCGCACCACCAAGCGCCGTAGCCCTGGACATCTTTACGGACCAGGCATTCGACCAAAGATTCCGGCGCATCCCCTTCGCAGGAAAGAGCTAAAGAAACGGCCGCTGCCGCCAAAAGATTAGTCAAAGATTTTTTTATCGCCATCAGGGTTAAACTTCCATACCGCAGAGCGGTAAGTTTTTTCAGGTATAATCCGATCTGGTAGGTTATAGAAGATATAAATCTTTTGCCCGCATCCTGCTTTCGACCCGGCGTCATGCCTGTTCTGCCCAGCTCCACCAGGATTCTTTTCCGAGAATGAGGTGGTCTAACAGAGTGATGCCTAACATCTTCCCGGATTTAGAAAGGATTTTGGTTATTTCCAGATCTTCCGGGGAAGGAGCAGGATCGCCGGAAGGGTGATTGTGGATGACGATGACAGAATTGGCGAGATGCCTGATCGCGCCATGGAACACTTCCCGGGGATGCACTAAAGAGGAATTTAAAGTTCCTACGGAGATGGTCTCTTCCGCGAGGATGTTGTTTTTGGTGTCCAAGTAGATGGCCATGAATTTTTCTTTCTGGAGATGCCGGGTTTTCGGAAGGTAATAATCAGCGACATCTTTGGCGCAGCTTATTTTTTTTGTTTCCGCGGGAAGGGGAATCCTCCGGCACAGTTCAAATAACGCGATTATCTGCGAGGCTCTGGCAGTTCCGATCCCGTATTGCTGCTGCAACTGCTGCAGGGAGCATCGGGAGAGGTTTTGCAATCCGTAAGTAGAGAGCAGGCGGTGGGAGATTTCCAAGACGTTTTCTTTTTTAGTCCCTGATTTCAGGACGACTGCCAGCAGCTCTGCCGGCGAGAGTACTGAAGCACCGTCTTTCTGCAGCCGTTCTCTGGGGCGGTTCTCCGGAGCGAGGTCGGTCATTTTCATGGGGAAGATTTATTAAGTTTTCAGGGTTTAAAACGCTCCTGGTGGGATTTGAACCCACAAGTCTGGCAAGACAAAGGTTATCTTACCTCTCCCCAGTTTATTCGGGGAGACTTAAGACCTTCGCAATAACCAAATTATGCGACAGGAGCTTGTTCTTGATTATTTTAGAAGCGGTTTATATATTCTAGCCGAGGTTGTCCAGTGCATGAAATGTGAAAGTCCGAGCTTCTAAAACTAGAAAATTTTCAAGAATTACGCCTTTTAGCTTTTGTCCAGTGGTTGTCCAGTGCTGGCCACCAGTTTTCTTGCATCAAAATCTCAGTTTATTAAATTTACATGCCAATATATATAAACTAAACTCAAATTTCAATAAAAACTACTAATGGAGGGTAAAACATGGAGACCTTAGAACAAATTGCAAACGAGAAGACACCACAAGTTAAAGCAATAAATACGTATGAGTTACCTAAAAAAGCCCCGGAATATAAGGGGTTAGCCTTGCTGGAAGAAAAATCTTTTGATGGCCCAACAAGCATAAAATACTGGATGTAAGTATGATAAACCTTTCTTCTTTTTCTTTTATTTTTATTGGAGAAACTCACGGTTTTATTAATGATTTTGAAAAAGAGCGGGAGATAATCAATAAAGTAAACCCGGAATTTGTGCTATCGGAACAAATGCAGGAAATAATTCTTGATACCAAAGAAAAATATTCTTATCTGATTCAAAAGCAAAAAATCTCAGAGTTAGTGTATTTTGAAGAAGTTAAAGATTTGATATTGCTTTGCCAAAAAAAGGGGATCAAACTAATCGGCATGGACTTGATTAATTTTGGATTCGGCGAAGAACTAATTTCTATTATAAAAGAAAAGAAATCACCGACTAAACTACAATCAAAACGAATAGAAGATACCTTGAAAAAAAGGGAATTAAAGCATTTAGAGATGATTAATTATCATAAGGGACAAGCCAAAGCCAAGAAACCAATCGTAGTGTTGTTAGGGTCGTGGCATTTAAGGGAAGATTCATTGCTAATGACTTCGCTAAATAATTATATTGCTTATTTTCCAAATGATTCTGAAGGGAACCAACTAATAGAACCACGCGGTAATATTAAGGATGTAAAATATGGTTATAGGATTAAAAATGAACCAAAAAATTAAGCTTAAGGAATCTGTATATATCCTAAAGGAATCTGAGGAGATTTATCAAGTAGTATTCACTTCTACGAGAAGAATTAAGAGATTTAGCGTGGACCATTTGGTAAAAGAATTAATCTTTTCTGCAAAGTCAGAAACAAATATGCAAGAAGTTATTTCAAAGTTAGGGACGAAATATCCAGAAGAAGATATCGTTACGTGCTTATATTCCCTGGAAGCGGCCGGAATTGTTAACTTTTATGGTGATGATAAGATAAATCCAAGACATAAGAGACAGATTTCGTTTATCAATGAATTAACTGAAAATTGGGAAGAAACCATGAAATTACAAAAAAGGCTGGAGGAATCCAGAATTGCGGTATTTGGCATTGGTGGAATTGGAACCTGGATGGTTAACGGACTCAATCAGATCGGTATTGGGGAGATAAGGATAATCGATCCAGATATTGTAAGCATCAGCAATCTTAACCGCCAATTATTCTTTAATGAATCTGACCTCGGCCAGTACAAGGTTGACGTAATCTCTCAAAAACTTAGCGATGCAAACATTAAAAAATATTATGATACCGTTTCGAGAGATCAACCATTGGATAAGATTGTGGAAAATTGCAATTTCTTAGTTAACTGTGCAGATTTTCCATCTGTTGCTGATACAACCAAAATAATAGATGAATATGCAACAAGATATAATATCCCTTATAGTGTTGCGGGCGGTTATAATATGCATTTGGGGATGGTTGGCCCAATAATAGTTCCTGGAAAAACTGCTTGTTTTGATTGTTTCTTGGCTTATCAAAAAGAGAATGATCCATTAAGCAATTTGGAAAAAATTAAGGATGTCGAACAGACGGGAAGCTTAGGCCCGATCGCTGGAGCCATAGCGAATTTTCAAGTTATGGAAATTTTTAAATATATAACTGGAAAAGGTTCAGTGAACATTAACCGTTTTGTAGAAATAGATTTTATGGATTTTAACATAGAGTGGAGAGAATATTCTAAAAAACCAGATTGTATTACTTGTAATTTGCAGGCAAAGTGATAAGTATTATTTATAATAATAGGAATATAATATTAGAGCAGGAATAATGTAATAATAGTCGCAAAAAGGTTTAATAATCCCGCCATCTTACTTCTACCATGAACCGCGTTATCAAGCTACTGATGCTTTCAGATGTTTTTGTATTGACCGGCTTTGGATTGGTGCAGCCCATCCTGGCTATCTTCATCAAAGATAACATCGTCGGAGGAACCATCTTTGCGGCAGGATTAGCCAGCACTATGTTTCTGATCACCAAATCAGCGATACAGCTTCCGTTTTCCCGCTATGTCGACCTGCATGATGATAAGATAAAATGGCTTATCGTCGGGACATTCTTTATCTCCTGCGTCCCATTCATCTATATTTTATCTGACCATATCTATTACATCTACGCCGCAGAGATAGTGCGCGGCATCGGCAGTGGATTGGCATTTCCGACCTGGCTGGGGTTGTGGAGCACTAATCTGGACAAACGAAAAGAAAGTTTTGAATGGAGTTTATACTCCACGCTGGTCAGCGTCGGAACCGCGGTCACCGCAGCTATAGGAGCATTGGTCGCTGAATATGTCGGATTTACGGCAACTTTTATCTTGGTGGGAGTCCTGTCATTGATCGGATGCATGGTGCTCTTGAAACTGCAGCACGAAAAAGTCAAACAGAAAGACGGGACTATCAAAAGATATAAGATTAAAACTTAAAGAAAATGCCTTAGAATGCGGCATCCAACAATTTCATCCTTTCTTTCGGCTGCTCTGCTTTGGTTATGAAAGATCCGGATACGATGAAATCTGCTCCGGCTTTGACCGCTTCCTTCGCGGTCGCCGGATTCATGCCCCCGTCAACGATTATCTTTATTTTGGGGTTTATTTTCTGGACTTCTTTTATTTTCTTAAGTGGATAGCGCAGATATTTTCCGCCGTAAAAACCCGGGTGGACCGTCAGGATAAGAACATAATCTATTTTCCCCAGATAGGGTTTGATCTTATTTACAGAAGTTTCCGGATTTAGGGCGAAGGCGATCTTCCTACCCCCCATATTTTTTATGTGATCGGCTATACTTACGGTCTCTGCCTGGACAATGCAAAATTCAACTTTTTTACCATGTTTCCTGATCCAGGACCCCGGTTCTTTTACCATTAGATGGGCGATGTACCGGAATTTAGGACTTAACTTAAACGGAAACCATAACGATCTGTTCGGAACAAATTTTCCGTCAGCGACATCCAGATGCAGATATTTCACCGTCCCACGAAGATTATCAAAGATTGCATCTAATTCCAGCTGATCTTTAGCCATGATTGAAGGAAAGATATGTTTCATCGTTCCAATCGTTTGATTTTTGCCACTCTCCGCGCATGCCGCGGTTCTTTGGAAAAAGGGACTGTCAGAAATATCTCGATCATCCTCTTGGCTTTATGAAGATGCATGAACCAGCCGGACAGACAGATGATATTCGCATTGTTATGCTCTTTAGATAATCGCGCTTCCTTAAGCGATCCAGGCACTACCGCCCGCGCCCCTTTGATCTTGTTGGCGGCTATGCACATGCCTTGCGCGGAACCGCATATCAGTATACCTAAGCTTCTTTCGGCGACAACTTTTCGCGCTAAAACAGCTGCAAAGTCGGGATAATCATCTTTAGGATTGAGAATTTTATTTCCCACGTCGACAACCGAGATTCCTTTATGGTTTAACCAGGCCTTGATTTTCTCTTTAAGCTTAAAACCAGCATGATCCGCGCCGATATAGATCTGTTTCATCTGATACACCTCTTTTAACCTGCTAATGGATTGATGCTTTAATACTTTCCCTCATGCTTTTCCAGCCGAACCGAATGATCTTATCCTCTTTTCCGCTACCGTCTGAATCAGATCGCGGGCTGGTGCAAGAATATGCCGCGGATCAAAATTTTTTGGCTCGCTGTAGAGGGCCTGCCGCACCGCGGCATCAAAAGCTATCCTTATGTCAGTATCGATGTTAATTTTTGCGATGCCGTTTCTGATGGCCGTTTTTATCTGCAGGTCGGGAACTCCCCGGACTCCGGACAGATCAGCGCCATATTTTTCTGCGATCTTGACTACGGATGAAGAAACACCCGAAGCGCCATGCAGCACCAAAGGCACGGAAACTTTTTTCCTTATTTGCTTAAGCAAATCTTGCCGCAATGCCGCTTTCCCTGCGAATTTATAAGCGCCGTGCGAGGTACCGATAGCTACCGCCAGAAAATCACAGCCAGTCTTCTCCACAAATTCCCGCGCTTTTGCCGGATCGGTGTAAATTATCTTTCTTGCCGAAACTGAATCCTCCGCGCCTCCAATAGTGCCCAGCTCTGCTTCCACCGCAACCCCTTTTCTATGCGCAAGGGTAACTGCCCATCTAGTCAAACGGACATTAGTTTCAAATTTTTCGCGGGAAGCGTCGATCATGATGGAAGAATAACCTAATCTTATTGCCTGCCGGATGATTTTCAAATCTTTTCCATGGTCAAGATGCAGTGCGATCGGAATTTTTTTCTCTTCAGCAGCAGTTTCAGCCAAGGCATAGAGATAATCCATCCCCGCATAGGCCAAAGCCCCTTCCGACGTCGCTAGGATGACGGGAGCTCTTGATCTTGCTGCGGCAGCGACTACTCCCTGCGCTATTTCCATATTATTGATATTGAAATGCGCTATCGCATACTTCCCTTTCTGCGCCCTCAGCAGCATTTTTTTTGTATCCGCAAACATGTTTATACCCTCGTCTTGGTTATAATTATTCTGTATTTCTTCATCATGGCTTTCGCTTCTTTTTCGGTGAGCAGCTTATTTTTAGCGCCCAGATGCTGAAGAACTGAAGAAGCATTCACCTGCCCTAAACGCAGAGCGTCTTCAAACGGGTAGCGCTTTATGATCCCGAACAATAAGCCGGAAGTGAAAGCGTCGCCCGCGCCGGTCGTATCGATAATCTTCACATCCGGCGTGGCCTCGGTGTGATAGATCATATTGTTTTGCAGCGCTGCAAATCCCTTCCTTCCGTCGGTGATGACTACTGCTTTAGGACCCCACCCCTGCAATTCCTTCAATAACCAAAAAATATCTTTCGAGGAAGTCCCTGCTAAAGCTTGGGCTTCCGCTTTGTTAAGGACTAAGACGGCCGTATTTTTTAAAATAGGCCTGAGAATTTTTTTTCCTTTCCGCGCCAGATACAAAGAAGGATTGAACAGCAACGGAAGATTTTTTTTTCTGGCGATCTCAACTATGCGGGGAATGGCCCGGAATGACTTTCCCGTCAATGAAGCCAGATAGATCCAGCGGCACTTGAACTGTGATTCTTTGAAATCTTTCCGCGACAGATCTGTGGATGCGCCCTTGTGGACAAAAATTACCCGGTCTTTCTCTTTGATGGAATAAACTACCGTGGCAGAATCGGTCATCTCCCTGCTGGCGCTTAAGCAGATATTTTCAACCTGATATTTTCCCAGATCCTTCTTGATGAAATCCGCATCGTGGTCGCGGCTTAGCTTGGTAAGTGTTTTTACTTTCAGTCCCAGCCTTGATAAAGCAGCTGCGGAATTGGCAGCTCCCCCGCCGGAATATTTTCCGGATGATTTCACCAGGACTTTGTCCCCAGATTTCAGGGAAGAAAATGGCTGCTCTATGCTGAGGAAAGTATCTATGGTAGCCGAACCTATGCAAAGAACATCGTAGTTTGACATCTATTCACCAAAAAGAGAGAATATTTAGTGGTTTAAAAAGATTCTTCTAATAAAATTTATAAACAGCGCATTTTCTTAGCATAACCATGACTGCTACAGAAATGCCTAAAGACGAAAAGATCGGCTTCCATAAAGGCTCTTTAGCTACTTTAAGCAAGGAACGGGAAGAATTGATGCGGATCCTGCATATAGTAGAACAGCTGATGCAGATGCACCTTAAAGAATTGAAAGATTTAGGCGTGGATCTGGCTGCCCAAGCTAAAGACGAACCTAAGAAGCTGAAAGGAAAGAAAGCGATCGAAGACGTCTTGGGCTGATCGAATATATTTTTAACTAAAGATTAAATACTTTTTTGGCATTTTCATAAAAAACCAAGCGGTGATGTTCCCTGGGCACCGCATGTTTGATCACTTGGATGTAATCATGCATGTTTACCAACGGCCAATCGCTGCCGTAGAGAAATTTATCTGGGCGGTCGCTGGCTTCAAAAGCATAACGGATATCTTCTACGACATATTTCGGCGCCTTGGGAACCCGGCCGACGCACAAAGCTGACAGGTCAGCATACACGTTTTCGTTCTTATACACCAGTTCCGTCGCTTCCCGCACCCAGGGGAAACCCAAGTGGGCTAGGATGAAGGTGGTTTGGGGAAACTTTACTGCAATTTCATCCACCGCCAAAGGATGGGAATATTTCACCAGATATTGGCTGCCGAAAGTGTCGCCGGTATGGATGATCACCGGAACGCCGTATCTGCCCGCCAAACGATAAAAGGGAAAATAACGCTTGTCGCTCGGATAAACGGGGTGATATCCGGGAAATATCTTTAAGCCGTAAATTCTCTGCTCTTTCAACAATTTCTCCGTAGCATTGATGCAGCTCCTGCCGACATGCTTAGGATCGATGCTGCAGACTATCTTCAAACGCGGATCCCGCTCGGCCTGGCTTAACAGCATACTGCTGCCTCCCGGAGTAGGCGCATCATGATCGATGGGTATGGCGATCGCGGCCTGAACCCCATTTTTCTTCAGTGCTTCCTGTAACCCTCTCCAGGAAAATTCGATGCCGTGCTCTAAAGCAGAATCATCCTTTTTATGGGAAAAATCAGTATGTATGTGCGCATCGATTATTTTCATGCTAAAATTAAAGCGGAAAGCTTATTTATAAAAATTATGCTACCTCCTTTCAGACAATAACTTCCCCGCGGTTGATCTTCGGCAGATAATTAAGTATTACCCCTTCCTTATATTTTGAACAGCCGATGATGTCATTTTCGTATTTGATTAAGATGTAACGTGATTTGCCGCCTAAATCTTTTTTTAAATCTGCGCCGTTAAAATACTGTTTTATCTCTTCCCTGTCCAGCGCAACGACATGTTTCAAGCCATCTGGATTTTCTTTCGCCAACAATTGCGCGCCTTCTTTGCTCAATCGGACATGACTATCTTTCACTTCTACAACGTATAAACCTACTTTATCTACACGCAATTTTTCCAGATCTACCTTAACTATATCTTTATTGATCAAAAATAATTTGCCATTGGCATTTTGCAGATAGGCATAAACGCCAGTAAAGAACGCACCATACTGTTCCAGCATGAGCTCCCTTATCTTCTTTATATCTCTGGTATTAAGAATGGTCAGCTTTTGCATTGCCAATCCCCCACACCGGATTATCTTTCCGCTTGATTTCTGCGATTTCCTTCAGAACTTCTAATTCCCTTTTAGAAAGATGCTTTTTCAGTTCTTTCAATTTTTTGAAATGATCCTCTGGAATATCTGTATATAGATGATCTCCTTCCCTAACCTGCCGCCCGATAGTGACGTTGTCCATAGCCATGGCGACCTGTTTTCCCTGTTCGGCAATGTTTAATGATTCCTGCTCCTGCCCCAGACTTTTCACCGCAGAGATTCTAACTCCGTCAGCGCGAAGAATCGGATCTCCCGCCCGAATTCTTCCGGCCTCAATTTCTACGCCGACAATGGCCGGATTGCTCTGCCGGAACACATATCCTTTCAGAATAAAGAATTTACAGGGGCGCACCAGATTGGAAAGTTCGCGGATCTCAATTTCTTTTTTCAGGTTACTGACATATTTTTCGTAATCTTCGATTATTTTGTAGATTACTTCGTTGGTAATAAGCCGCAACCCTTTTGCTTTGGCGTAATCCGCCAGATCAGCAGAAACCGCGATGTTAAATCCCAGCAGGACTCCGGTAAATTCGTCTTTTTCTTTCAATGATTCCAGCGTGGACAGGTCTTTCTTTGCCACATCACCCAACGATACTGAAGCGATAGGAATATTCTTTTCTTCGAGCATATGCCGCAATGCTTCCAGGCCGCCGATGGTGTCCGCTTTGACCATGACGCCGTTCTCGCTTTCTAAGAAGCTCATCACTTCAGTCAATTCCTGCTGGACTTCCGCCTTTACGTGCTCAATCTCTTCAGAATTATTTGGGCAGCTGCGCAGAGGCATTCCGGCAACCGCAGTTTCTAATCCGGGAGCAGCTATCTTTACGCCGGTGGCAGCAGTGACCTCTTTAACATTCCTGAACTTGTTTTTTTTCTCCCGCATCTCTGCTAAGTCCTGCGGTTCGAGCAAAGCGCGGACTTTAGTGACGATGGGATTTTCCAGGGAACCGACGACGATGATATCGTTTACGCGCAATTTTCCGTTATAGATTATGCAATCGATAGTCAGGCCCAGCCCTTTTTCCTCTTTAAGCTCCAATATCGTTCCGCGGCAGTTCCCTTGTTCGTCAATTTCCAACTTTTTTTCAAGATATCTCTGCGCCAATCCGGTGAGAATCATCAACAATTCAGGGATTCCCTGGCCGGTGAATGCGGAAACGGGAATTATAGCTACCTGTTTGGTGTAATCACTGACCCGGTCGAACCGTTCCGCCTGCATCCCGTGCTCAGCTGCCTGAGCGACCAATTCATACATCTTTTTTTCAAAATTTCCCTGTATTTCATAACTGAGAGAATTGATGTTGTCTAAAGAAAATTTATGCAGGTCATATTTCCAGCCGTTAAGGAGATCTATCTTATTGGCAGCGATGACGAAAGGCACTTTATTTGCTTTGAGAATTTCTATTGATTCTACAGTCTGAGGCCGGAACCCTTCATTTATATCCACCACCAAGACGGCAAGATCCGCTAAAGATCCTCCGCGTTTCCGCAACGATATAAATGCGGCATGTCCGGGAGAATCTATGAACAGCAATCCTGGAATGGTAGGGGTCGATTTAAAGGTATCTAATAATGAACCACAGACAGTTTGGATGGTTTTTATGGGCACGATGCTGCAGCCGATAGCCTGAGTTATGCCGCCGGCTTCTCTGGATACCACGGCAGTGCCTCTGATGCGGTCTAAGATGCTGGACTTGCCGTGGTCTACGTGTCCAAGTACGGTTACGATCGGTCGTCTGATGGCCATAGAGTATAAAGCTGAAGGGTTCTTTTTAAATTTACTCTCTTTGTTGCAGATAATTTATAAATCGGAGTTTGCGGCATGAAAACATTTAATTTCAGAAGGTGAAAAAATGACAAAAAAACTAGAAGCGGTAATTCTTGATTGGGCCGGGACTACTATGGATTATGGGTGCATGGCTCCGGCAGTAGTTTTCCAGAAAGTATTTGCGGAAATGGGAGTTCCGATAACTATGGAAGAAGCGCGCAAACCTATGGGTGCGCATAAAAAAGTGCATATACAAAAAATCACTGAAAATCCTGCCGTGCAGGAACGATGGAAAGAGCAGTATGGAAGAAAGCCTGCTGAAGACGACGTGCAGAAGATGTTTGAATCATTTGTTCCGGCGCAGATAGAAGTCTTGGCTGATTACGCTGCCTTGATCCCCGGAACTTTGGAAGTGATAGCTGAATTAAGAAAGATGGGATTGAAGATAGGCTCTACCACCGGTTATACCGGAGACATGATGAAAGTCCTTATGGCCGAAGCTGCAAAGCAGGGCTACGTCCCTGATACAACCGTATGCGCGACTGGAGAATTTGCAGTATGCAGAGGAAACTTTTACCGCTGGGGAAGCATTTTTGGCGCAGAGGATAATTGGAACATCAGCAGGGATGCTCCGCATATGTGCAATCTTAATGCGGCCTTGCTTGGCGTAAACAATCCTTATCTGTGCGTTAAAGTAGGAGACACTATCCCTGATATTCTGGAAGGAAAAAACGCTGGCATGTGGAGCGTCGGCCTGACTAAAACCGGAAACGAGATGGGATTGACTGAAGCAGAAATCAATGCCCTGCCGGCGGAAGAGTTAAGGATAAGATTACAGCATACGCATGACCGGATGCTGGGCCTGGGAGCGGATTACGCTGCCGAAAGCATCGCGGAAGTTCCGGCGATCGTCAGAAAGATAAATTCTCTTCTGTACCAGGGCATTAAACCAAGAAAATGAGGGACATAATCCATAATCGGCACGATATTTTTTAAATTCTCATTACTTTTTCATTTTCATGCCGCAATTCGTGACCGAACAATCATGCAAGATCAAGATTGATCTTCCCGCAAAAATCCATTCCGGCATGGAAGTATTTTACAATCCGGTGATGGCTTCCAATAGAAACATTGCCATTCTGCTGCTTAATTCAGTTGAGAATGAGAATATGAATATCGCTTCTCCTCTTGCCGGCTCGGGCATAAGAGAACTGCGCTTCTTAAAAGAATTGAAGCCGGGAAAGGCAAAATATATTTTCGTGAATGACATAAAAGAAAATTTTCCGAAGGTATTTGCAGGGAACCTGAAATTGAATAATCTGAAAAAAGATAAACTTATCATCCATAATGATGATGCTAATCTTTTTTTACTGAATCAAGTCAAGCACGGCATCGATGATCAGTTCTGCGGTTATTTTGATTACATCGACATAGACCCCTTCGGCAGCCCCAATCCTTTCTTAGCCGCTGCCGCGGCACGGATAACGCGCAACGGGATCCTCGCCGTGACCGCTACGGATACTGCGGCCTTGACCGGGACTTATCCAGCAGTCACCAGAAGGAAATACTGGGCCAGGATGGTGCGGAACCACATGATGCACGAGCTGGGATTGCGGATATTGATCCGAAAAATTCAGCTGCAGGGGGCGCAGTTTGACAAAGCGCTGAACCCCCTGCTTGCGTATCACAAAGACCATTATTTCAGGATTTATTTCCGGTGCATCAAGGGAAAAGAGAACTGCGATGAAGTGCTTAAGCAGCACCGATATTTATTGTTAAATCATCGGACTTTGGAATATCATGTTTCTGAATTTAATGCCGAGAAAGGATTTGATTATTTCGGCCCGCTGTGGACGGGAAAATTATTTGACCGAAAATTGCTGGTGACAATGGCCGGGAATAATCCTTTCCCGGAAGAACAGAAATTTCTGGAACTGCTGAAAGAAGAATCGAAGCTGGATACAGTCGGATTTTATGACCTGCATGTGATCGCCAAAAAATACGGATTGGAAACGACCAAGCTGGAACCGGTCTTGAAGAAAGTAAAAGGGGCGCGGACGCATTTCTCTCCCACCGGGATAAAGACGGATAAAGGGATTAAAGAGGTAGTGAAGGCGATGAAGAAAATTTCCGGCAGGGATTGATTTTTTTGGGTGGATACTTCGGAAAAGTGCTGAGACAAAAACAGAAAAAATAATAGATTTAATAGTATTATTGTCCTCGAGTAGTTAGATAGCTTGAAAGAAGCTTAGAAATCCCTGCGGCAGTTGGATCATCCATTGCTTTTACTGCTCCTTCCGGGTCAGCTAATAGTGCATCGTAATGAACTTTGAATCCATTCGGTGCTGGTGTCCGGTAAGGGCTGCTATTTTTCGCGTTACGGACACTTCACTCCTCACGACGTACCCCACGAACGCAGACAACTTCATCGTAGTCACGGGGATGTCTACAGTAGCTAGGGTTATTATGGACACTACCACTAAACTCGCTAACAAAATCAGCGAGGTGGATATGGTTAAAATTGTCGCGGGAAACCCGGGAAGCCCGCGCAAACGCACCTTTTTCTGTAAGATTCCAAACGACAATTGGATTAACAACCCATATGCGGGTTTCACGCTGGTAGGAGTTCTGGTCATATATTCTCTCCATATTTTTGACAAAATCATTTCCCTGGCCGAAGAAATGTTCTGCAAACTTACGGTCTTTAGCGTTCATTTTTTCATAACCCCCAGGAGTTGTTTTAACAAGAAAATAGCACATCCCATCTTTAAATAAATACAAGGACAGTTCAGGCAGAGCAATCTGCATTGTATCGGGAGCGGCAAGAGCCCGTTCAAGATCAGCCTGCGGGACATAATACGGGCGCTGATTAACAAACTCCTCAAAGGCGGCATCAATATTTTGTAAAATAGGATTCTGCGCTTCTCTGGTTACTGCTAAAGTAGGAATATTTCTGTTATTGCCATCTAAAAAATATATTGCTCCGTCAGCAGCATTGGGTGACATCGAGCATAGTTCTTCATTGCTGCGACGTTCGTTCATCAATTCATCAGCGTGCAGCATAGTGCCGGGCTGAAGCTGTCGGTAAGCATCGCGTAAGTTTCCAGTTATGGTTTCTAAAGTCATGGTAAGTTCCTCCAAATAGATGATTATCTGCTATTTTGACTCTACTTTTTAAAACTTACTTTCAAATACAGCCTCATTTAATATCCGTCAGCTTATAATTTACTATGAACGGATAAACCAGCGCGATGAGCGCGAATAAGATGAATACGGCAAGGTATAACTGCAGGAAAAAGATGAGCGCGGCGATGCCTAAAGTGATGGTCCTGCCGATATTCAGTAAAAATTCCCGGGTCCTCCAGAATTCCAGATCTGTTTTTTTGGCGTCTAAGGATATGGCCAGCCGCAAAGGCGAAGAGATGCTGTAGATCACCGTGAAAATGCCTACAGCAACATACCAGGCCGCCGCATTTCTGGCCGAAGGCAATACTACGATAGATACTGCCATCAGCAGGAATAATATCTGGATGAATTTTTTTCTTTTCTGGCTGTGGTCAGAACGCATCGATAAAAATATGGCGATGGCGAAGCCTATCAATCCGGTATATCCCAAGAACAGCCCCACATCAAGAGTGGTTTTCAGGAACAGCAAAGCGTATATCGGGACGATAGCGCCGCTGAAATGCTGCAATGAACCTTCTAAGATCGTGATGGTTTTCAATCCCTTGAAATTGCGCAGCCCGCGGACAAAATCCAACACATATTTCTCTTCCGGAACATATTTCCACACCAGCCATATGGGAATCAGAAACAAGATGGCAGAAAGCCCAAAAAGCCAGCGGTAGCCGAAAGCATGGGCAAAAACTGCGCTTAAAGGCGGGATGACGGCTGCGATCAATCCGGGAGTGAGCATATAAAAAGAAGAATCGACCGCGTTGGTATTTTTTTCTGAGTTGCGGAAAAAAATATAATTTAAGGTTATCCAAAAGATACATATATTGGCGGCGATGAAAAAAGCGTAGAGGAAAAATGAGATCGATGCTGGCAATAGGGAAAATGAAGCTACCGCAAACGCAAAAAAAAGAAAACCGAGCATCAGAAAGCGGCGCGTCGAGAATCGCCTGACCAACGGAATTATGGCCGCGCTTAAACCCGTATATAACGCATACAAGAGGATTATATGATAAAGGCCGTATCCTTGTTCCTTCAGGAATAACGGCAGGAGGGAGAGAGAGAAAGTTACGCAGATGGTGTTCAAGACCAAGAGCAAAAAACCGATCTTAAACCGTGAAAAATAAGAACTTACTGAAACAGGGATAGTTTGAAGAGCGGACATGGCTGATCGACCCTTACTTCTGTTTCTCGTATCTTCCCATCAGTTCTGCGCGGGCAAGAATGTGTTTTTTCATAGCCGCTTCAACTTCTTCCTTTGATGATCCTTCCGGCAAACCTAATCCCGTATCCAAAGCATACAGTTTGAAAAAGTAGCGATGCACCCGGTCGGGAGGACAAGGCCCTTTGTAATCGAGATTTCCACTCGTTCCTTTTCCCCGGATTCCTTTGGGCGCTTCCCCTTCGGGGATCTCTTTGGTGTAAGGCGGGATGTTAAACACTACCCAATGATCCCATACTTTTCCTGCCGGTATGACCGCATCAGGATCGTCCATGATCAAGACTAAACTTTTAGTGCCTTCCGGAACATTGGAAATCAACAGCGGAGGACTGATGTTTGCTCCGTCACAGGTATATCTTGGGGAAATCCTCCCTTTTACGATAAGCGCGGAACTGGTTAGATCCATGTTGAATACCTCCATTTTTTACGGATGAACAATCGATGAACTATAAAAGTAATCAAGATATAAATAAGTTATGGAAAATAATAAAAGCAGAATCTATTACCTGGAAAAGCAAATCCTAAAGATTCTATCCTAAGGCCAGATCCATCTTGGCGATCTCTGCGCTCTGCACGCCTGCAATCTTGCCCATCTCTTCTGCAATGGCATCAAAATCAGAACCTTCAACTTCGTACATCGCTAAAATCAGGACCGCTTTCAGGCCGAAAGCTATCGGCTCAACTTTAACCTGCATCTGCCCGATAGCTCCTTCATCACGAGCTATCCCTTCTGCTTCCAGCTTGATTGCTTCTAAATCCGTATCCGGTGATTCAGGCATTAACTTAAAGGTAATAATTGCCTTGGCCATGTTTAGTTAGGCCCTTCAAAACCGCAAGGGCAGGTATACTTTAATCCATTTACTCTGGCATAAGAACTGCGCACAATTTCATGGTCGCCGCATTTAGGGCAAGGAAAAACTACTGCGCCTTCATCGTTATCGATTCTTTTCTTTGTTGCTGAACAGATTTTTGCTTCCATAGATGGTTACGGATAGGGGGTTATTTATAAAGTTTTTTATTCTTTCTCTTCCACACTTACTATATTCTTCTCAATTTTAAATCCGACCGGAAGAAATTTTTCGACGACATACATGTTGGTCTGCGCATGCTTGCTGACTTCCCCCGCTTTCATCTGAGAACCAGGCAGCAGCCCCATGAACTGAATCAATTGGTCTGCTAAATGATACTCCACCGCTGCACCGGCATCGATCTGCTTCTTCAATTCTCCGGCTGCTTCTTTGCCGATCTCTTCTGAACTTTTTTGCGGCTCTATCAACGCATCCCCCGCCAGGATAACTGGATTATCATAGTCAACTTTTCCTCCGGCGCTGAATATGCCCCAGACCAAAACTTCCCCGCCGATGCTTTCTGCTTTCGCATATTCCACCCTGATGTTGGCTGGAACGTTATACTGTTTAAGGCCGCCCAGCGCAGCATTTTTTATCCTGTCGCCGACATCTTTCTCCTGCAATTCCGAAGATACGTTGACGATGCCGCGGATCTGTTCAAGTTTTCCCTGTTCCAGCAATAAGATTTTCTGGATTTTGAAAGGCAGCTCATCGCGGAGCGCAGAAAAAGATTCGTACTTGTGGAGATTAAACCGCGGGCTTATCTCCAAGCGGATCGATCCCAGGCCTTTAGGATAATATCCGCGCCTCAGGATCTTGATCTCTATTTTTTCCACAAAACGGTGAAGGTAGGGAAGAAGGATATTCTGCAGGTAATCTACGGAAGCCTGCCATTTGCCGCAAGTGCCGCCAGTGATATTGAAGGTGACTTTTCCCGGCGCAAAAAGGCTGGGGAGGATCAGCGCTTGCAATAATAAAGTGATGCTTCCCGCCGTGCCGATGTCAACATCATAAATCCCTTTCTTGATTTTTCCCGGTTTGAACCAGAGTTCAGTAGAACCCATCTGCACTTCATTAGTCTCGGCATGGCATAATTCTTTCAGGGTTTTTATCGCTGTCAGATGCTGCGCTTTCAGCCCTGAATCTTTTCTGCCTGAACGAATCTTAGTGACTTTAAATTCCTGGCCGGTCAAAGCTGAGAGCGCTAATGCAACACGTACGAGCGCCCCACCAGCCTCTCCGTAATTCCCATCAAGCTCGATTATTTTATTTAAATGTGTATTCTCCGCGCTTTGTTTTTTTGATAATGCCATTTTCGCAAAAATACTTCAAATATCTTCCTGCTAAGTCAAAACTTCTTCCAGTTTTAACTATTTCTCTTCCAACCTCGCCGAAAGCAAAGTGCCCTTTCTCTTTATAAAATCTCTGCATCACTTTCAGGGCGTGTTTTTTCCCCTCCCCATTAGGAAGCTTTTTATGTTGATAAGAGGTAAGGGCTTTACTTAATTTTTCCTTTTTATCATTTACTGTAAAGTTAATATGTTTGTGAAAATTTTGTAAGCTATCTTGGTTGCCAAGCTCTATTTTCCATTTAGCAGTAATGTTATTTTTCTTGGATAGGTAAATCCCATCTGGATAAGTTTTTGTTTTAATCCCAAAATTAGAAAGTAAAAGAGCTTCACCTTCTAACAAATTATGTTTTATCATTTTGGGCATATCTATAGTCCTTATCCATTGTTCACGAATGTTTGGATTTCTTAGTTTACCCGTAACATCTGTGCTTCTTACTAATCGAATCGTTCTCTTGTTGTGCTTTAAATCGAAACGCATATAGGCTTCGTCATCAAACGCTCTCCTGAGATAAGCAGCTTGCATTTTTCTCCCTCCAAGAAGGATATCTCTCGGTAGATAAGGATTAATTTTTCCTTTATCGCCTCTTGGAACGCCACTTAGCACTAAAGCAGTCCCTATTGCTGCGGGAAATCTAGTCACATGGGTTTTATGACCAAAGAAAGTTTTTGTTTCAAGTTCTCCAAACGTTTCTTTACATATTTCAATAAGTCTTTGGTGAAGCTCAATTTCGTAGGCACAATACTGTAGAGGCTTAGTCGAATTTTTATCTATATGGCCATCGGATAAGAAAGCAGCCCTAATCTCTGCCCCATTACTATTGTGCAAATTGAATGGTAATTTTGGTCTAAAATTACTAGATTTTCCTAGTGTTACTATTTTCTCGTTTATTTCTTCAAATGGATATTCCAAATAAGTAGCAACTTTCTTTAAGGTTTTTAGGGTAGGATCCATAGCAAGATTACTACAACCAGAAATAGTCTTCCTACTTATGTTTATTTTTCTTCCAAGCCCAGAATAATTGCCAGCTTTTTCTATTGCTTTTTCGAAAAATTTCTTTTGGAATTCTTTTTCTAAAACAACAAAATGGCCAGCATAAAGATCGTACCAGTGGATTAGAGTTTTATTTTTAGGACAAGAAACAAGGTATTCTTCTAAAGCTTGGCTTGATCTCATTTTAATCGTCACCCTACTTATTCGAAACTATGTAAGTGATTTATATTCTTTGCCTGCACTTGACCAGTGCGGGAGTGGATAGAAGAAAACCACAATTTAGTAATTAAGATTGTCCAAGCATTAAAATGAAGAATTTGAGCCATAGCTTGGGACATTGTTTTTCCTAAAGAAAAACTTCGCCGTAGTTGCCGTCTAGGATTATCATCAACGAAAGATATTCACTGCCTGTTTTTATTATTTGCCATTCCAAAACCAAAAAATTTAATAAAATCAGTTCTATTTCCAGTGTTATCGATGGCTAAACCAATCAAACGTTTATATCGCAGCAGGAATGACCGAGTATTCGGCGGCGTCTGCGGCGGTATTGCACAATATTTAGATGTAGACCCGGTAGTGGTAAGGTTGATATGGGCAGTGTTCAGCTTAGTTTCTATGGGCATGGGGGTTCTTGCTTACCTTATCGCTTGGGTGATTATCCCGGAAGAACCACGGAGATAATCATTCCCATAACGAAAATATTAATAAAAGAAAGGGCTTTTTATGAGTTTTGTGGGAACGTGGTGCAATCCGGCTAACATTGGGGCCTCCAGTAATGGAAGGTAGGCTTAACTTTCCCTGAAGTAAGCCTTAGATCTGGGAAATCACAACGAGATTTGTGGTTCAGAAATTCAAATCCCAGCGTTCCCACCTTTTATTAAAAATCTATTGAAATGAAAATGACCTTAAAAGATATAATTAATCAATTTAAACTGGGAAGAGTGAGAGCTGAACAAGAAAATAAAGCATTCGAAGAGACCGGTAATTTTGAATATAGATTCCATCAAGACATTTTTGATTTATGGAATAAACCTGTGAGCCATAATATTGCTTATTTTGCAGGCCTATTAAGCAATCCAAAAACCACCTATTACGAAATACTGCACAGCTTGCGTAACAAAGAATAAATTTCTTTCTCGAAACGTATATAAACGCAAATAGTATAATCTAGTTGATGTTCAAAAAAAGAGGTTCCCCGGAAACTGGTTTCTTTGCCGAGCATAAGGCGCTTATAGCCATAACTACGTTGATCGGCACGATTGTCGGCGCGGGAATTCTAGCCATTCCCTACGTTGTTGCGCAAAGCGGATTCTTGTTCGGCCTGATTATCACCATCGCATTGGGCCTAGCTCTTCTGCTGGTCAACCTCATGGCGGGAGAAATAGTGCTGCGAACGAAAAAACAACACCAGTTGACAGGCTATGCCGAAAAATACTTGGGCAAATGGGGGAAACGATTAATGATGTTTTCCATGGCTTTTTCTATATACGGAGCGCTGACGGCTTATCTGATCGGTGAAGGAGAAGTATTGAGAGCGATTTTTCGCTGGGGAGATCCTTTGTGGTACAGCATAATTTTTTTTATAGCGGTCTTCCTGATTATTTACCGCGGGATTAAGGCGGCCGGAAAAGTTGAATTCCTGCTGATAGGAGCATTATTTATTATCGTAATCTTTATCGGTATTTTTTCATACGATGGCATAAATACGAGCCGCCTCACTACGATAAATTTAGCAAAATTCTTTGTTCCATATGGAGTTATTCTATTTGCATTGATGGGATTTCCAGCAGTTCCGGAAATGCAGGAAGTTTTGGAAGCGGAAAAGCGGAAAATGAAAAAGGCGATCATCATCGGCTCGATAATACCAATCATCCTGTACCTCTTTTTTGCTTTCGTGGTCATAGGAATTATCGGCCTGGAAAATTTTGAGCTGCTGGAACCAAATCAAAGAATAGCTACGGTAGCCTTAAGCATTTATTCTTCTCCGATACTAGGGATATTCACCAATCTCATTGCCGTATTGGCCATGTTTACTTCCTTCCTCACGTTAGGAATCGCCATGATTGAAATGTATGAGTACGATTATTTATTACCGCGGCCTTTTGCTTTAGCATTGACGTTTTTGATACCTTTAGCTATCACTTTGTTTAAATTATCCACTTTTATAACTGTAATAGCTATTACCGGCGCCATCGCCGGAGGATTGCAGGGAATTATTATCATCGCTACTTTCTGGAAGGCCCGGATTTATGGCGAAAGAGAGCCAGAATATCGTCTAAGCGCGTATAAAATTCTTGGTTCTATGCTGATACTAATCTTCGCAGCAGGCGTGATAATGGAATTGATCCATATGTTCTAAACTGATAACGACAGATTTTTTGGCTTTTCTTATCATCGATTGTCACTATAAAATATATCTGCAACTTTTATATACCATAATGGTTATTTTGTAATGGTGGTTAAAGAGAGGAGTGAGTATCAAATCGGGATTCTGGTAGGAACTATCTTTACTGGCATCAGCAGTCTGGCGCTGATGGGTTTCTTAGGGGCTTGGGGCGGCACTTATTACATCGAACAAAAAAACCTTATCAAGGAACAGGAGGAAGAAATCAGTGAATTGGAAAAAAGATTAGAAGAAAAAAATTGTCTGCCTTGCAATCAACCGCCTTGGCTTATTCCTTTTATTGAGCAATACCGGCAAACGCCGCCATACCAACCAAAATGATTTGTAAAGTGTTTTTTTCATTTCGGACAGCGCTGAAAAGCCCCCTCTAGCCATATTCTGCAATATATATTTTAAGAAATATTTATATAGTGCTACTCTTCTGTGACAAAAGTAACATACTAATAAAAATATGGCTGATACCAACGATACTAATAAAGAACATATTGACGGGACAAGATACATCCCCATAGGAGAATATGATAATTTACTGAAAAGTTACCATAAATTAGATGGGGAATTGCAGAGAGAAGTAAGCAATAAAAAATGGTTTGGAGCGGGAGCGGCCATACTTACTTTGTGGGGCAGTGCGGCATTATTTCTATCTGAATGTGATTGCCGCGGAAATTCTGATCCTGTTTCTGTTGACGCCGGAATCTACGAAAGCGAAGACGGCTGTTACGGGCCAAAAACCGTCGAAAAACTAAAAGAACATATCGGCGAATTAGAAAAAAAAATGGAAGACTGCCAGACGATAAACGAAGAATTGTCTAATCTGCTGAAAAATCTCCCTAAAAAAGATAAGCTGGTAACGTGCCCGCCGGTGAAAGAGTGCCCGTATATCAAACAATATTAAGATAAAACATTAAGAGATATAAAAAAAAATGTTAGAAAAAATCACTGAGAAATTAATTTTCATCGCACCTCTTGCTGCCGCTCTTTACAGCAGCCCGGCCGGCGCTCAAACCAGCGCTCAAACTGAAGAAGATCTGGCGAAAGCGATGATCGAAACCAATACGGCTTATTTCATCAGCCACCCCCAGGATCAGCGGAAAAAAGACTGGGAAAAATATCTGGAACTGATCGGCCATGACGAAGAAATCGTAATCAAGCAGACCGAAGGAAAAACATATTTCGGGCTGGATGGATGGGGACAGGTCCTTGATCCGAAGTACCAGCAGATCTCCACTGAAAACGGTGTCCTGGACTTATCGGAAAGAATCCCAAATTATACCATTCCTAAATTTTCTATAGAAAAACCAGAAGACCGACATTATGCTTTTATGGGATTGCCTGAACTGCAGCAAGAGCCAAAGCAGGCAGATCCATTTGAAGAAACTTATACTGTTCCGGTAGCTATCGTTCCTGTTCCCGGCCCGGTTATCGAGAAAGAAGTGTCTGCCGGCGAAGTCAGCATCGGCGCAGGATATCTTCAGATCTATGCTGCAAGCGATGAAAAGTATGGATTCAACGGCCAGCTGTACGGCGGAAAAGCCTGGCTGACCTTTCAGCCCAGGGAGACAAGATGGTATTTCGGCCCGGAAATAGTGGCTTATGGAAACAGCGCTTCTGCCGTGCAGAATGTTGAAATCCCGGCTAAGGACGGCCCTCTGACAGGAGAACTGACTTTGAAAGGAACTAATGAATACTCACTATCTATTTTTGGTCTGGGAACCGGTTTTATCAGCGGCTATATGTTTGCTGCAAATGAAGAAAATATTTTTGGAGCAGGATTGGAACTGCATTCAGGAATCATGCTGGATTTTATGGCTAAAGAATTGACGGAAAAATCTGCCTATTACATCAACGGAAATCTGGTGGAAGGCACATCTATATCTAACACCAGCGCCGATGACGAAACCGCAGTAAATATGTACACCGAATTGGGAGCTAAAATCAAGCTGAGCGCTGTGTGCTTTGGCCCGGCAGTTGGCATGAGAACCAACTTCGGCAGGGTAGATCCCTTGTACAGCATGAGCATCGGATACTGCCCAAACAGGCAGAAGTAGGGCGGACTGACAAAACATGAAATCGATCTACAAAGGAATAATCGCACTTATGGTAATTTTGCTGTTAGTGGGAACTGTCGCTACCGGCGCATTTGCTAAAGTCAACGATACTTTATTTGACCCCGTGTGGGTGAAAAAAGAAGGCAATGATTATGTCCCGATTGGAAAATACCAAGAGATATTCAATAAAGATTCAGCTACTTTTGAGACGGGATATTTTGGTTCGCTGGTAAGTTCAAATATCCATCTGACCGTCCAAGTCAATAACAAGGATGGGCAGTTTGTCAGCACAGTCATCTCCAAGAATGTGAATATAAGTGATGGAATGAAATTAGAAAGGATCACCATCGATCCTTCGCACTATAAGAAACCCGGAGAATATATTATCGTGACCAAACTGGATGACGGCACGGCAAATGGTGAAAGTGTGGATGCCAGTTTGGTATTAAAGGTTAAGAATAATCTGGTCGTGGATTCCGACGGCCCCGGTGTAATCATCCCGCCGAACCACAACCACGCTCCGGAAATGTGGGAAATAGAAGAAGATAAAGCAATAGATGAAGGCGAATTCATCACCTTTACTGTTTCTGCGAATGATGAAGATAACGATAATTTGACTTATGAAGCGATTGGAGTGTACGAAGAATTAGGTATGTATTTTCAACAGACGACTACCTCTTATGGCCGAGAGATAGGCGTATTTTCCTGGAAACCGGGATATGATTTCGTGGATCATCCCCACCTTATAAAAAAGATTCAGCTGCGCTTCCGGGCTTATGACGGAGAGGATTACTCTGAATGGAAGGATGTAACCATTACCGTAAATGACGTAAATAGGCGCCCTATATTCAGGCCGGTAGCTGACCAGACCATCAACGAAAATCAGCAGTTAAAAATTTCCTTATGGGGCCATGATGAAGATGAAGATGAACTGACCTATTCCTTCAACAGAAGTGCTCTTCCCGGCGCTGAAATCGTAAAGAAAGGCAGAGATGACGCAGAATTGCGCTGGAAGCCGGATTATAACGCTGCTGCCAGAAGCCCTTACCGGGTTTCGGTCATGGTCGAAGACGGATTCGGCGGGCAGTATTCCCAATACTTCACCATCACGGTGAATGATGTGGTTGTAGATGATGATTACGATGAACTTGTCGCCAGCGACATCCTTACCGAAACTGATGAAGATGAAGAAATAACTATCGTGATGTCCTGCTCCGGCAGCCGAAATGAATTGACTTATGTTATAAACGAAAATCCGGCGCAGGGAAGCATCTCACGTGTTTACGGCAACAAGGCAGTTTATGCGCCTAATGCGGATTATAATGGAGAGGATTATTTCACTTACTATTGCGCTGACGATTCTGGAAGAAAGAGCAATACCGCTAAAGTATATGTCATCATCAACCCTGTGAATGATGCTCCCGTCGCTGTAAACGACGGCTCTGAAACTTTGGAAAACGAATCGGTATTGATCCCCGTGCTTTCCAATGACTATGATGTAGACGGCGATGATTTAACGGTTACGGCAGTATCTGCAGCAGAAAATGGCGCAGCCGTGGTTGAGGGGAACGAGGTCAGATACACCCCTAATGAAGGGTTTGTCGGAATTGACCAGTTTAAATATATAGTCAGCGACGGCCAAAAAGGAACTACCGGCTTTGTCAGCGTCACGGTCAGCGAAAATACTGATGACGACGAAGAAGAAGAAGAAGAACCGACTTACCAATGTTCTGACGGCTTAGATAATGATAATGACAATTATACTGATTACGGAGATGGTACGACAAATGATTCTGGCTGCGACAGCCTTGAAGATGACGATGAGCTAAATGAGGAAGATGAAGAGGACGATGATGAAGATGACGGGGAAACCGATGAAGAGACTTCCCCGCCGCATTATAACCTAAAATTAAAATCAGTACTGCTGGCGCAGGAGCTGCTAAGCCCCGGCGAAGTATTGTTCATCAAAGTAAGGGCGTTCAACAACGGCTCTGCCGATCTGGATGAATTGAAAGTACGGGCTAAGATCTATGATCTGGGCGCATGGGGAAGCACCGGTGAATTTACGTTAGTCGTAGGCCAGGGAACCAGCAAGAATGTATATGTCCTGATCCCGGAAGATGCGCTATCCGGCCTTTACCTGGTCAAAGTGACAATAAGGAATTCGCATTACCACACTTCCGCTTATAGGCTGATGATAATCAGCGATCTTTGGAACACTGCCGGGTAGTGCATGGATGTTCCTACTTGATGATACTAAAAACCGAAATGTTTAAATAAGGCGGACATTTTTAACCATAAAACGCGTAAAAATGCTATCCTTCGGGAGAGCAGAGCGCTTTTTGAAAACATAACGCTCAAAACCTTGAAAAAAGGATTTGGAGGAGACTAAAAATGAAAAAATTGCTAAGTGTAATGGCATTGTTTGTCATTAGCTTGCTGACTGTTTCTATGGTTAGCGCAGATAACACCACTTTAGGTGGATTAGCTGACCCTACCAGTGAAATGAGTGTAGAAGTTAATGGCGAAGAAGTAGTATTAGACCAAAATGGCGACCAAGTTCAACTTCTTACCGTTGAAGAAGGAGAAGAACTAGAAGTAGAAGTTGAATTAGTAAACAACGGAAGTACTGACGCTGAAAACATCGAAGTTGAAGCTCGCTTATTGGGCTATGACGAAGAAGATGTTAAAGAATCAACAACCGTTAGTAAAGTAACGGCAGGAACTAAGAAAACTGTAAAATTAAAGTTGACTGTTCCAAACGATTTCCCTAATGGAAACGCTACTTTAAGAGTACTTGTTACTGGCGGAGTTGATGAGCTTTATACTATTTACCAACTACACGTTGAATCACCTAGCCACTCAGTTAAAATCGCTGACGTGTCTTTTTCCCCTAGCTTGACTGTTAAAGCAGGAAGATCCTTGCTGACCACAGTACTATTGGAAAACGTTGGTGAAAACGCTGAAGAAGACGTTAAAGTTACTGTAGAAGTTCCTGAATTGGGCATAAGCGTATCTGAATACGTTGACGAAGTGGCTGTTGATGACCACGAAGACGTTGACGAAATGTTCCTTCAGGTTCCAGCTGATGCTGAAGCAGGAGAATACACTGTAAAAGTAACTGCTGAATATGACGATTTAGACGAATCCGTCACTGAAACCTACACCTTAAAAGTGTTGGAAAACGATTTGGTTAAGCCCCAAACTAAGGCTGGAAAACTAGTCTTGGCTGTTGGTCCGGAAAGACAATCTGTAACTGCCGGCGATAGTAAAGCTGTAAGTTACGCTGTTGCTCTAACCAATGAAGGGACCGCTTCCAAAGCATACATGCTTGAAGTAGCAACTGGCGACTGGGCTACCGCAAAACTAAGCGAAAGCTTAGTAGTGCTTGAACCTGGCCAAAACAAAGTTGTCTACGTTGATTTAACCGCAAATGCTGATGCCGCAGTAGGCGAGCACTTAGCATCCTTGACTGTTAAATCAGGCAGCGATGTGCTTGAAAGTGTTGTCTTAAAAACCAACGTAGTGCAAGGAACTAGCGCTGATAAAGAAAGCGTAAGTCTGCGAAACGGATTGGAAATTGCCCTAGTTGTACTGGTTGTATTACTGGTACTGGTAGGCTTAGTAATCGGTTTCAGTAGATTACGAAAAGACAACGACGGAGAAGAAAAGTACTACTAAGGTAGTGCCGATCCTCCTCCAAATCTTTTTTTCTTTTTTTTTATTATCTTTCTTTAAATTTGTTTAATTCTTCTCTTGTTTGTGTCGTATCCTGAAACTATTTCCCTTCGGTAGAAAAATTCGTTTCATTTTA
>JBBSYZ010000014.1:0-10682 GCA_038045005.1 Nanobdellota archaeon
AAAATAAAGAAAGGGGGCTTAGTATATAAATATCACGTTAAGTTGAAAGTATCATCTGCGGGTTGATTTTATAAGATACGCTGCTGACGGAACCGATTTCAACGAAGCGGTAAGGTTTAGGTATGATGACCACAGCCGCATCGATGAGATGGAGTATTATCTCGCAGGAAAACTGCATCTGCGATACCTTTGCAGTTGGAATGACCGCGGAATAAAAATAAAAGAAATAGTTTATAATAATAAAGATAAACCGCTGTATGAAGCTTATGACAATAATAAAGACGGGCGCATGGAAATGGTCACCAAATCATACTACGGCAGAAAAGGAAAACTTCTAGAAAGGACTTTAGATGAGGACGGCGACGGAAAAATTGATGCAGATTGGGATTTAGAAGAATGGAAATGGGTTAAAAGACCGGTAAGTTCAGCTAAAAAGGTTTATATAAAAGGTTATTAATGGAGTAAGAAAGATATTGATTTGACCATATGAAACTTATAGCCCAGGGAGCAGAAGCGAAACTATATAGGGAAAACACTGCCATCATCAAAGAACGCCTTAGCAAAGCCTATCGACACCCAGAATTAGATGAAACTTTGCGAAAATTCAGAACACGGCGGGAAGCGAAAGTATTGCAGAAATTGAAAGAGATGAATTTTCCTGCGCCCCATTTACGTGATTTCTCTGATAAGCGCATGTCTATCGTCATGGATTTTGTGCCGGGAGAGACGCTAAAAGATGCTCTACGGCAGAAAGGAGATGATTTTCAACATCTGGCTGAGGAAATAGGCGAGAGGATCGGGCAGCTGCATCAGGCTGACATCATCCACAGCGATCTGACGACTTCCAACATGATTGAGCACCAAGAGACTGGAGAGATCAATTTTATCGATTTCGGGCTGTCATTCTTTTCTGAAAAAGCGGAAGATAAAGCGGTGGACCTGTTTTTATTGGGCCGGACTTTGGAAACTACTCATTTTAATCTCTATCCGGAAATTTTTGAACGCGTCTTGGACGGATACCGGAAAGCGTATCCTGAAGCCGCCGAGGTTATGGAAAGATTCGAGCAGGTCCGTAAGAGGGGCAGAAATAAGAACAAGTAAATTTTCCCCGGAAGGAAAAATATTCTGAGATTACAAAACAACCAAAAATTATAGGTCTCCCGCTATGCCGATCATAAAACCTTTATCAACGGGATAAAGCCCCGGTTTTATCCCTTCCACTCCTTCCGGAACCCTAACTTTTTTCCCTACCGCAGTAAATATCAGATAACCTAATTCTTCCCGGCGTAAAAATAATTCAAATGCTGAAGCGGTAAGAGCAACACCATAAGCAGTATCAATCTCGCTTTGATCAGCAAAATTTATTTTCATGATCTTATGAACGTCATTGGAAGTGCTGATCTCCGCACGGGCATAATTTTGGATGGCCGATATCCAGATGTAGCGGTGCCTATCCAAAAGCATCATCAAAGAAGTGGTGGCTGTAAACGACCTCAGGAAATCTGGAATATCATCATCTTTCAACAACCCGGTCAAGGCTAAATTTCCCGCTGTAGTAAATAATGCTCCTGAAGAATAAGCGGTAGTTCTTTTGAAACCATTAGAAGAACAATTCCAAGATACTGAAGCTACGGTCATTTTTTCTGGATTCGGCCCATGAAAACTTACTTCCCCGCATTGCATCAAGTTAGCGGAAGTATAATGGCCAAGTTCATGCCAAACAACATCGAGAACAAAAGCGCCGGTAATGTTTATCGGATACTCCCACCATCTGGTCGTATATTCGTATTCTGGTTCGATCCCATTATCTTTTAAAATATCTTCAATAGAAATTTTCTTTGGTTTTGGTTCTGGGGTAGAATTTACCGGTTCACTTTCTTTTTCAGTAGTTTTTTTAAAATGGTTTTCTGTTTTTTTAATGGGATAAGAAATCTTAGAAGGAGTTATTTCTGAACAACCAGCTATCCCTAAACCTAAAGCTAGATAAGCTATATTTTTTTTGAGAGAGTAATTGTTTCTCATATAATCTCAAAAATGTTGATTACTTTATAAACATTAGGGATTTTGCCCCTCATTAGTGGTGTTTTGTGTAATATTACTATTGTCCGCATTCATATCCATTTTGTCGCAATAGTCCCGGGGCCTCTTCTTCCCATGATCGGCCCGTCGTCATATAACAGCCCGGCCTTGCTCATGTTCATCCTGGCTGTCCCGTCGCAGCTGTAGGTAGCCAAGATGGCTGATTCCTTCATTACCCGGCGCAGCTGCCCAAAAAAAGATGCCCGCCACATCTCCGGCGCGGTTTTCGGAGAGAACGGATCGAAGAATACCGCATCGAAATGATTTTCCGGCAATCCTTTCACAGTTTTTCTGGCGTCGCCAAGAATTATCTTCACGGAAACTTTCCCTTGTTTGAATTCCAGGTTGTCGGGCGTCAATTTCTTGTAGTAGGTGAAAAAGGAGATGGGTGGATGCACTTCTTGGATTTTAGAGATGATATTGCCGTCGTATTCCAATCCTACCACTTCTATATCGCAATGGCGATTCTCTTTCAGAGCGACACTGACAGCTAGAGATGAATTGTATCCCATGCCGAAGCAGATATCAAGTATCCTTATGCTGCCGATCTTGGCCAGTTCCTTAATTCTGCAGGGAATAGCATATTTGTTCCAGGACTCTTCTACTGCGCCGACCATAGAATGATAACTCTCGCCCACTTTTTCATTGAGAAAAGTCTCGGTGTTGTCAGCAGTGATTATCTTTGTGAATGTCATTGATCTTACCGCCTAAATCTTAGGGCTATCTATAGCCATCCTGCTCATCTTCAAAAAGTTTTTGCTCCAATGCTGATTGCTGTCGTGCTGATCTTTCCCATCGCCGGCCGAGATAGAGACAAGTTAGAGAAAAGCCGGCGTATAGAACTGCTAAAAAAAAACCGGTGTAGTCGTTTACAAATGAGTCGCGCTGATGAGCTTGATATCGATTAAAAATATCAGTCAATGAGCCGGAAAAAATATCATAATCAATAATACTAAAATAACCTGCGGACATACTGCCGATAACCAGCGAACCCATTCTAGCTATACTGCTATCTTTTTTTAATCTCCTCACTTCTTCGCTTTCGATAGGAAAAGAACAATTAAATTCCTGCTGCTGGCGCTCATTCATGGTTAAATCTTCTCTGCTCTTCCTTTTCTTACCAATAATTCCGCTACTTCTGGAAAGATTTCCGTCTCTTCGCCAGGGTCAAAAGGGCCATAAACTTTAAGGTCTTTCCACACAAAGCTGGGGGTGGGATGAATAAACCGGATTCTGGCCGGGGGGTGATTCAACTCGATATTTGGTTTGATTATATCTGGATGGCCACGTTTTTGGCGATCAGGTTCCTGGTCATCCGGTTCTTGATATTCTTTGTCTTGATTATTAAGTTCTTCCTGCGCACGCTGCAGCTCAGTCTTGATCTGTTCCTTTCTCTGTTCCAAAGCGAGTTCCGCGCGCTGCAATTGGCCGTCTACTGACGGCAGCTCGCCGCGAAACAGATTTAACAAGACGCCCCGGCGATAGTGATCCAATGAATTGAGCACCAGAGTATAAAATTCCTTCTCTTCGCGCAGCATGGCACTGGTGTCAATGATGTCAGAACCGGTCTTGCTCCTGTTCAGGGCGATGTCGATTATTTTTTTTTCACGCTTTTCATACAATTCCTTGAGAATTCTCCGGATGCTGCGCAGCTCATATTCTAATTTCTCCCTCTCGCCGGCAGCGAATATGTTTTCTCCGCCGCGTTTCGCTTCCAATAGAGCCATCTTCTCTCTCAGATAACCGGCGACGTCAAAGAAAAAAGAAAAATCCAGCTTCTGCAGATCCTCTTTTTTCTTCTCATTGCGAAGAATATCGTACAAGGTTTCCAGAGTTATCTTTATGTTTTCCATGGTAGTACGAATCTCAGACGAAACAACAACTGTATCTGCCCCCATCCCAGTTGAGAATTTCCGTTCTTTTAAAACTTTGTCGAAAATTGAAGATATAATCGGTTTCACCACCGGTTGATTACGTCAAGCAATAGATTTATAAAACTGCAGTAAAAATAAAAGGCATGGCCAAACTGCAATACAGCACCTTATCCTTCCAAGAGAAAGATAGGGATCTTCAGGTCAACCTGCTTAGATTATTCTATACGATTATTCCCAGACAAGAAGTTGAAAAAATAGCAAAATTTTCGATCCCGGATCCGCACACCATTGAATTAGTTAAAATAAGCCAGGAAAAGGCAGAAACAAAATTCTCTTTCCTGCTGGCAAAATATTTTGCTCACCTGAAAAACAAACTAACTGGAAACCCCGCGACTTACATCCACCGAAATTCTGGAATACCATTGATCGGCAATGTAGCTTTCGGCATCGTGTACAGAAATTCGTCCATAATCGAGATCAAGCCTATAACTTCCTGCAATTTAAACTGCATCTACTGCTCTATTTCCGAAGGATTGTCCAGCAAGAAGCATGATTTCGTGGTAGAAAAAGATTATCTGGTCGAAGAACTGCAGAAAGTAATCGATTTTGTGGCCGAACCGGTAGAAGTGCATATCGGAGTGCAGGGCGAGCCTTTCCTATACGCCGACATCGAAGATTTGTTCGCTGACCTGCAGGCGATAAAAAATGTCCGCTCCATCTCCATCGACACTAACGGAACCATGCTCAGCAAAGAGATTATAAACCGGATTTCCAAATATACTAAACTGCAGTTGAACTTGTCTTTAGATGCAATTGATGAAGCGAAAGCAAAACTCATCGCCGGAACAAATAATTACAATGTAAATCAGGTCAAAGAAGTCATCGCCTACGCCTCCCAGAAAATGAAAGTTATTGTCGCGCCGGTCTTGACTCCGGGATATAACAAAGAGGAAATGGAAAAAATAATCCAATTCATCAAATCGCTGGAAGCCAAGCCCATCTTAGGGATACAGAATTTCCTTAAGTATAAGACCGGCAGAATTCCGGCAGAAGAGATCTCATGGGAAAAATTTTATTCCCAGCTGGAAGAATGGGAAAAGAAATATAAGATTAAATTGAAGCTAAGCAAAGAAGATTTCAACATCAGGAAAACTAAAGAGATGCCTAAGCCCTTCGAGGAAGGAGAGGTAATTACAGCAGTGCTTAAATGCCCGGACAGATTTCCCAACAGCTCTGTTGCGGCAGCTAAAGGAAGAAATATTTCCGTTCCCGGATGCCCTTTTGTACATGAAAAGAAAATTCAGCTGAGAATAGTCCGGGACAAACATAACATATTTGTAGGGAAGCAGGTTTAGTGTCACTACGTAGTTATTACAAACAAAAGGTTTATAAACTTAGCGTGATAGAAGCACCATAAATGAAGAAAAAAGAGATTATCATCGGATACCGGATCGGAGAGCCGGAAATCGGAGAAGTGCATTGCGCCTTTAGAGACCAAGCTACGTTAAAAGATTTTATCGACGGCCTCCCGGAAAATAATTTAGTTGATTTATACAAAGTTATAGGAATAGCCGCAGAAAATAAGCTTGGTGAAAAAGATGACGGCAGCCCGGATGGGTTAGTAATGTTAGTTCTGCAATACGAACCGTTTAAATTTGTAAAAAATTGAAGACCATGAAGATGCAACAAATCCTCCGTTCAGGCGATCTGGAACTCATAGTTACCAGTCTTTCTGAAGAAGAGATCCTTGAACATTTCGGAGAAGAATCATTTGAGCATCTGGCTTATGAACATATGCTGGCTGACCGCCTGCAGAGAGAAAAGCAGCCCACGAGATATATGATCCCAAAATATCATGAAAATCCTGCCGCTACCCGCAACGGCCTTAGGGAGTGGATAACCAGGTTCCACAGATTTAATGATATAAACCTCCCAAAAAAATTCCATCAAAAAAACAAACCGCAGTTATTGGGAATGTACTATGGAATGTTAGGCCATTATCAAATTAAAGAATCAGACATCCTTTCCAGGGATTATTCCATTTAAACTAAAGATATTCAACAAATAATAATCGTAATAATAATATAACCCCCCATCAAACTAATAATCCCTACGTTTTCTAGCTCTTATGACCACAGAATCAATTAAATAATCGGCGGGATTAGTCTTTTCCGGCGATGTATTTTCAGGGGTTTCCTTATTCATAACGTAAGATGATGCCGGAGTTTCGCAGCCAGAGCGCGGTTCACTATCGCAGAATTCATTTGCGCCCAGCATGGCAGTCCGGGCATAATTAAGCAGAGATTCTTCAACTGCCCGTCTAAGAACCGCCTTATCTTTATAATCTACTCCGAACCATTCCAATGAATCAAAAAAAGTTTGTACGTTATAACCTGACAGCTTTGTGGCCGCATCATATAACTGCGTCCGGAATTCAGCATCATCCATCTCCTCAAACGATTGGACGTAACTTTCTATACCAGAATCAGGTATCGCATCGATGCCCATATCGTGTTTGATGCAGCCATAGGAATATCTAAAACCGGTACCTAAAGCTAAAGCCCGGATTACCGCTGCTACTAAGCCGCTCCCAACATCTTCAGCAGAACCGCTTTCGGCTAAATCATCAAATTGAGAACGATAAATGTAAGCAAACCTGAAATTATCCAAGGCATCATCAGGTAGATCACGAAATGCCTGTAACAGCATCATTCTTTTACGAAAATAGCACCAGACCATTTGTTACGCAACAATCAACGTAAATTTATAAATTTTCCCAGCTAAAATACGATTTTCTCACGATCAGACCGAAGACAGTTTAGCGAGCACGAATTCCCTCAATTCAGCAGGCCAATGCTGCTCTATTTCTTTCTGATCCTTCCTACATTCATCAAAAACATCTTTTCTCATAGAGCCGCTGTCGATCAGCTTGATCAGCTCTTCCTTTACATAGATCGGCACCTGTTTCAAGGCCCAGACCTGCATCTTCATCTTTTCATTATGGCCGCTCTCCTCGGATTCCTGTTTCTTCTGCAGGTCTTCCCAGAAAGAATTATATGAAAATTCTTCCTGTTTCTCTTTCAGTATCTGCTTCCCTTCCTTCAGCGCGATCTTGGCCGTGACCATCTCATGCATCCTTTTCAGGAATTCCTGCTTATCTTCGATCTTGATGACGTCGCTGTAACTTCCGGCGATCAATCCGAAGGCAAAAGGGCTGGGTATATCAGTATGCGCCTCGACGATTACAGTTCTCCCGGAGATGAATTCATCAATCACTTTCTGCGCATTTTTGCAGTCCATCAGGTCTTCCAGCACTTCCCGGCGCGCTTCTTTCAAAATGGGAAAATTGTTGCTGATCTTCTTCACGGCATTGAACAGGATCTTGCTGCCGACCTGCATCCTTCCGGCATTCTTGGTACGGCCTTGATATTGGCGAAGGATCATCAGCGCGCGGGCCGCGCAATGCCGGAAACGCCTGCTTAACACTTCGCTTTTCTCGATTGCGTTCTCCAGGACTACCCTGAAATCCTCCTGTTTGAGCGCTTCCATGGCCCGGACGGCATTGAAACTATGTTCGGCGGACAGATAAAAACCGTTGTCAGTAACGCCTATCTCCACATCACGATGTTGGGACCGCCCGATGACATATGCCAGAGCTCTGGAAAGGCAGTCATTCACCCTCCTTCCGAAAAGCGTCTGAAAAATTATGTAAGTCCTTCCCCGATCTGTGTACGTCTCCACGACGATCTTTCTGTCAGAGGGTATATGGCTGTAATGAAATTGCTCGTAGAAATAACGATAGATGCTGTAGGCCGCTTTTTCATCGACGTAAAGATACTTATTTACAAATCCTAAGATTTCTGGTTCCGATCTTTTAGCCGTGAATTGTTCTTCCATGAGCCTTCGGAAATGGTTTATCTCCTGAGCTAAGTCAAATGATAACGGCAGCATCTCTGAAAACCAGCTGGGAACCGTCGGCGGCCTATTGACAGAAGCGCTTACCTGTGCAGTCATACCCCTAGAAAACTTGAACATATATACGTTTCCGCCTAAGACAAACACGTCTCCGGGACGCAGCCTTTCCAGAAAGCCTTCATCTATTTTCCCCACAATCTGTTCGCCGATTTTGACGGTGATGTAGCTTTCTTCCGGGATAGTCCCGATGTTGGTCATATAAATTATTCTCGCAAATCTGCCTTTTTTCCCGATATCGCCGGTTTCCTTATCGTGCCATATCCGGCTGTACACGTGCCGTTCTTCCAGATCGACGTACTCTCCGGAGAGATATTTGATCACTTCAAAGAAATCCAGCCACGGCAGGTCTTTATAGCAATAGCTCTTGGTGATGAGATGGTATAGTTCGCTGATATTTATCACTTCATTTATCGCGATGCCGTAAATCTGCTGGGCAAGAACATCAAGAGCATTGACGGGGATATGGACTTTGTCGATCTTTTTTTCCAGCGCTGATTTGAGCAGCAGGGCGCATTCGACTAAATCATCCCGGTCCATGACGATGATTCTCGCCTTGACCGTGGAATTAAGATGGTGCCCCGCCCTTCCGGCCCGCTGCAGGAATCTCGCTACCGACTTAGGGCTGCCCAGGCATATCACCAAATCGACGTATCCGATATCTATCCCTAACTCTAAAGAAGTTGAAGAAACCGCCACTTTCAAAATGCCTTCGCGGAGGGCTTGTTCGGTGGAGAAACGCACTTCCTTGCTGAGACTGCTGTGATGCGCGGCGATGTTGTCGTTATATGACTGAGGAAACATTTCCTTCAGCGTGTGGACAACCCTTTCCGTAGCTGATCTGGTGTTGGTAAAGATAATAGTAGTTTTATGTTCTTGGACTAATTGGTGGATCAGATCATACATCGCTTTATGTTTTAGCATATATTCAGTCTCCACCAAACTTTTTACTGGGCTTAAGACTTTCAGGTCCATCTCTTTGAGGAAACGGATATCCACTATGCCGCAATCACGCCCGGCGCCGACTAAATATTGGGCGATGTCTTCCAGCGGCGCAATAGTAGCGCTTAGTCCTATCCTCGATAATCCCGGCGAGATTTTTTGCAGGCGTTCCAGAGTCAAGCTAAGATGCACTCCTCTTTTGTTTTCTGCCAGCGCATGGATCTCATCTACGATTAGCCACTGCACAGCAGTAAGCTTCTCTTTGAATTTGGGAGAATTGAGCATGATAGCTAATGATTCCGGCGTAGTGATCAGGATATGCGGAGTTTTATGCAGCATCTTTGCTTTCTCTGCGGCAGAAGTGTCTCCAGTCCTCACTCCCACCCGAATACCCAGATTCTTGCCGGCAAGCTCATTAATCTCACGCAAGGGCCGGAGCAGATTCACCTGGATATCGTTGCCTAACGCTTTAAGCGGCGAAACATAGACGCAATAGACCTTATCTTCCAATATCTGTTTCTCTGAAGAATCTACCAATTCGTTGATTATGGAAAGGAAAGCCGTGAGTGTTTTCCCTGAACCGGTAGGGGCGGAGATAAGTATGTTTTTTCGTGAATGGATCTCCATGATCCCGTACAATTGCGGCAATGAGAAATCCGGAAACTTGCTGAAGAACCATCTATTCAAAAGCGGGTGGAATATCGATCTGATATGTACAGATTTATATGGTTCGGTTATCTGAGTTATCATTGGCTAGAAACATCTAACTGCTCTGACATATTTATTACAGAGATTATTTATAAGGGTTATGGGCATTGATGGTATTTCCCGGCCTGCCTTTTTCTATAAAACCAGCAAAATATTCTTGAAGTAATTACTTCTCGATTACGCCTCGGCTTCGTACTCATTCGCCAGAATTCAATTAAAAAAAGAATTCTAGTCTGGCTCATTCCGGCGAGGATACTTAACATCGTTATGTTTAATTACTGCGTTTTTATTTTGATTAACTTTATTAAGTAGCACTTTAGGGTATAATTAGTATGGCACAAAAAACCTACTACGTTGACTCCTGTATTTGGATCAATCTCTTCAAGAAAGAAGGAGATGAAACCAAAGGAGTTCCGTACTGGAAACTAGCGAAAGACTTTATTGAACAAAACAACATCATTGTCTCTACTATTGTGATTAAGGAACTCTCATTAAAAATTGAAGAAAAATTAAATTATGTGGTGAAATTTTTCAAAGACAATGAATCAATAAAGATGATTAAGACAGTTCCAGAAGATTACGATTTAGCAAGAAAATTTGAAGATGAAGAAGAATTTAAAATTAGTTTTTATGATTATCTTCATGTTGCAATATCAAAAAGATTGAACATTCCACTAATCACAAGAGATAAAGATTTAATGAATTTTGCAAAAAATCATATTGAAGTCTTCAGACCAGAAGAATTAATCAATTAACTTGTTAATCTTTTCTACGTCCTTAAAACTTTGTATCTCTTTAGACAACTTCTTTTTAATTTCTCTCATTTCCTTGACCGAATCGCCAGTGTTTGGAATGATGCCTATTAAATTATTCAAGACTAATCGTCTAACAGCATCTCTAACAACATCAGATCTGCTTGAATAAATACCAGTATCTACCAAACTATCCATGCTTTCAACCAAACCATGGCTTAATCTTACTTGAACTGTGTCCATTACCATTGTAATGTGTTTGTAATGCGCTTATTATAAAAACCTTTCGTTAAAAAACGATAATGTGTTATCCCGAAACTATTTCCCTACGATAAGCTTTTTGGGGTTATGAAAC
>JBBSYZ010000015.1:0-55269 GCA_038045005.1 Nanobdellota archaeon
AGAAAACTGATAGGTTTCAGTTTTCTTGCGCCCGCAGGGCGCGGCGCGCAAAATAGCGGCCCTTATCGGACATCAGCACCGAATAGTTTTGTAATATGCTATGATACCATCCTATCTGATCCTGAAAATGCGGTTAAAGTTTTGAATGACGAAAGAGCTGCCGGTTTAGCCAAGCTTTTAGGAAGTTATTTATCTGCTAAAGGAAAATAATCTTAAAATTTTTTTTAAGTGGGTTTTTCTAAATCAGAAGCGGGTTTTCATCTCGGACAAGTCTCGTAAATAGTATCTGCAGTTAAAGTGAACTCCACTTCTGTCAAATCCGGATGATTCAGGATTTCGCTGGTTTCGCCTTCAGTCAAAGTGATGATTCTTTCACTGATAATCTCTCCCGGTTTCTTTAAGATGATGTTGATGGGCACAATCGGAGCTTCTCCCTTGCAGTGCTGAGGCATTTCCAGCAGTTTCCATTCCAACGCTCCTGCAGCAGTATAACTCCCCCTTTTAGGTTTGATGCTGTAGGTCTCTCCGTCGCTGGTAAGCATCTTCACCGCATAATAGCTGCATAATTTGGTGCAATCTCCGTCTCCCTTATACAAAGATGCCAGCGTATGGCAGGATCCTTCAACACAATATTCTCCTGCCGGGCATTGATTATTGTCTTTGCACACACCGCCAGTCACCTGTCCCCGCCGCGCTTCCGTGACATCGCAGATGGTGGAATTGTCTACATCTAAACAGCAGGCGTCGCCAGCAGGAGTCAAGGTGTGCGGAGGGGTGCATTCAACAGCATAAGTGATCTCTCCGGCTTTTCCTCCTTCCACACCGCCGACCAATCTCTGGAATTCGATCGCTTTTCCCGCAGTTATGCCGCGCAGTAAAAATAAGATGCCGACGATCAGCAATAAGCTGACTACGGCCACGCCCATGATCTTCTTCGGGTCGTAAGCGATATTTGGCGCGGTTTTTCTTACCGCTGATATTTTTTCTCCGGCATTTTTTACTTCCGCAGTTCCAGCGCTTTTGTATTGCTGGTAATTCTTCCGGACGGTTTCTTTATATGCCCAATCAATATCTTGTTCCGACCATCCGGCCTTAAGGAGTTTTTCTTTTATCTGCGGTAATTTTTTACCTTGTTTAATGTGGGCGGTAATGTAATTCAGAATGTCCGGGCGGGCGCCACGTTTTTTTTGAGTGACATAATATGCCGTGCCTCCTGCTACACCGGCTACTAAGAGGATCAATAGCGCCGTCACCATGAAACTGTTCAGGCGCTGGCGCTGCCCGAGCGTCTCCTGTACCGTAGTCAAGGTCTGCTGTGTCTTTTCCACACTTTCCTGCAGTCCTGCTAATCCCGTCGTCAATGAAGTCTGCTGGGATGATAATTTAGTATCAAGATTGTTCTTGAGAAAATTAAGATCAGTTTCCAGTGCTTCTAATTGTTCTTGGATAGTTTTAATATCGCTATTGGTCAATGAAACGCTTGAAGTCATCTGCTCCAAAGTATTTTGCAGCAAGAGCAGATTTTCTTCCAGGGCAGCCACTTTCGTTTCTGTGGTCGTTGTTTTTACCGGTGCAGCAGCGGCAGTACCAGTTACATTTGCGGTTTCGTTTACTGCCGGTTCAGAAACCTGCTGGAAACAGGTGCCGGAGTCAAAGTTGCAGTAATAAATTTCCCCCTCCTCACTGAGCGATTCGCAGCCTAAAGAACAAGGATAATTGGTATCTACATCCGCAGAAGCAGCAAAAGCAATAATGCCGGACAAAATAATAAATACAACAACTAATAATAGTATCTTTTTCATAGTCCTCTTTTTAAACAGAGGAGTGCTTTCTGGCTTTATATATTTTTGGTTTTTATCTTTTTTATTCATCTGCCCGTTTTTGATCTATTTGTATTTCAGCAATATTTATATAAAGAAAATATCCTTTCCCTCAAACATGCTGGACATCAAATATGTGCGCGAAAATCCTGAACTGGTGAAAGCTTCTGAAAAGAAGCGCGGCCGGGATCCTTTGGCAGTGGGCGCAGTCCTGAAACTGGATGAAGATTGGAAAAAAGAGCTCAAAATAGTGGAAGAATTAAAGCATCGGCGTAATGTCGTTTCTGAAGAGATCAACAAAGCCAAGAAAGAAAAAAAAGAGAAAGAAGCAGTCCAAAAAATTCAGGAGATGAAGGCCGTCGCGGGGCAGATCAAAGAAAAAGAATATCATGCAGATGAGCTTCTGCATCAAAGGAATGAAACACTAAAAAAAATAGGGAACGTGTTGGATAAACAGGTTCCTGTCGGTAAAGATGAGAAGGATAACAAGGAATTGAATAAATGGGGAAAGATGCCTAAATTTACATTTCCTATCAAAGACCACATTGAACTTGGTCTGGAGTTGGATCTGATCGATTTGGAAACTGCAGCAGCAGTTTCAGGAGCAAGATTTTATTATCTTAAAAACGAAGCGGTGCTGCTTGACGCGGCCCTGCAGCGCTTTGCTATAGATGTGCTGTTGGAACACGGTTTTTCATTGCATTGGCCGCCATTCATGCTTAACAAAGCAGCGTTAGAAGGCGGGGTAAATCTTAATGAATTTGAAGATACCGTCTACAAGATCGATGGCGAAGATCTCTATCTCATCGGGACTTCTGAGCATCCGCTGCTGGCGTTAAAGAAAGATAAAGTGCTGCAGGAGCAGGAATTGCCGCAGAAGATGGGCGGATTGAGCACTTGTTTCCGTAAAGAAGCCGGGGCGCACGGAAAAGATACCAAAGGCATTTTCCGCGTGCATCAGTTCAACAAAGTAGAGCAGATAATCATCTGCAAGCCGGAAGATTCGCCGAAATATTTCAAACAGATGCAGACCATCACTGAATCTCTTTTCAAAGAATTGGAAATACCTTACCGGGTTGTAGCGGTATGCAGCGGGGACATCGGAAACAAACAATCCTTGCAATACGACATCGAAGTCTGGTTTCCAGGCCAGAATGATAAGAACGGCGCATACCGTGAAGTCACATCCTGCAGCAATTGTTTGGATTATCAGGCCGTGACATTGAATACTAAGTTCGTAACCAAAACTGGCGAAAAGAAATACGTGCACATGCTGAATAATACTGCGATTGCTACTTCTAGGGTCATCGTGGCCATTTTGGAAAACTTCCAGACTAAAGAAGGCACGGTTAAGATTCCTAAAGTTCTCTGGCCGTATATGAATGGGATCAAGGAGATCAAGAAGAAGTGAGTTATTTTTGAATTATTTTTCGATGTAGATTATCACATTTTTAGTTATACTAATACCCAAGAATAAAAAAGCGCCATCGCCCGGACTTTCAGAATGATTACGCATTAATCCGCAGTGCGTTAGGCTTTATGCCTAACCCGCTCTTGCGTATCAAATGCGCGTAACCATTTGTTTGAACCGGGAATTCCTTACGGAACAGGATTAGCAATCCTGCGCAATACCGGATTATGCGACGATGGCAATGTTTAAATCTACTTTCAGCCTTGTTTTTAAATTTTCCGATTAAATCAGAGAAATAAATTTAATAAAAAGAATCAGGACATTTATTGTGATTCCGGATCATCTGCGGAAAGGGTATTTCTGTGGATGCGCGCAAAATGAGGCACGGCTACAACATAATCTTCACCGAAACCAGCAATGTCGCCTTCAATTGCCTCACAGGTTTTCCTTAACTTAGAAATTGCTCTTTTCAATTCAACTAAGTCTTTTTCCCGTAATGGTTTGATATTTATCAAGGCAATAGTTGTTCCTTCCCGCAAAACGTCAAGGACCGTCTTGATGTCTTCAAATTCTTCCATCACAAACGGGCGGACCATCACTTTAGCTTTATCTTCCTTGGAAGATGCTCCGGTCTCTAACTCAACATAATTGTCGCCTTGCTGCGTATCTTCCTCTTCGGAAGGACGCATAAATTTTTCCTTTAATTGTAACAAAAAATCTTTCATAGTCACACACCCTCGCTTTTTGTTCTACTTTTATGAATAAGATGAAGCCTAAAGAAATATACTAATATATAAATGTTTTTATCTTGCGATATTCACATTAAAAGAACCAGAAAGCTACGTATTTTGATTGGCGGATAATGGCTTTCTGTTTCTTTTATGTCCCAAAGTGCGGGGTCAAGAAAGCGCCTTCTTTTTTAAACTAATTTATTGTAAGCTTTAGTACGTAGTTAGGAACTTTCAAGAAATATGAAAACTATCATATTTCTGAACTGAAAACAGATCGTTGTCGGTTTTCATTTTCCCGCACTTTTAGGACATTTAGGCAGAAGTGTTGCTTATTATTCCAGGCGGAAGACATTGGAATAAGCTTTGCTTAATCTGCTTCCTTTCTTTCGTTTGAATTCTACCGTTGCCCGGGGCAGGCTGAATGTTCCTAGGATGTTTAATTTAGCTTTGATTTTATAACTTATCAACCGTTGTTCATGGCTGTCTAGTTCAGCGAGCGACCAGGTCACTTTAGTGCCCATTTTAGTCTGCTTTATTTCCTGCGGCTTAAGCGTTCCCAATTCCAAGCCGCGATCGATGTTGGCGATGCTGGGCACAAGATCGGTGACTATGACTTCTTTGATCAGCTTTTTGGAATGATTCCTCAGTTCTAAAGTTATTTTTACTTCTGAAAGCGTGCCGTCTTCATTGCTGCGGGAAGTGGTTGCAGTTTTTTGGACGCTTATCGGAGATTGCACGTAAAAATAAAATCCGGCAAATAAAAGCAGGGCCGCAAGCACATAAGCGATGATTCGGTAATTGACCGTCATCGGGATATCAACTGTTTCTCCCGGTCCCAAGGACATCTCCCAGCTTAAATAACGCTGTTCTTCTTCCAGAAGCATTTTACCCTCGTTATCGTCGCTGCTGGTGAATAAGGCCGACCACAATGAAACGGGTTCTTTGACTATCTGCGTATTGCGCACATTTCCGATATTTTTTACGGTAAGAGTCTTAGATGTTTTAAGATATTTTTCCTCTTCAGTGCTTATGACTTCAAATGGCGGCATAAGAGAAAGAATCTCCATTTTTTGCTCAATGATCTTCACCATTTCGCCGTTGCGTTCAAAGACGAAAAAAAGAGCGTATTCCTTCGGCTGCTGGTAAGGATTAGGCACGACGCTGAATTCTACAGTTTTCTTCTGCAGGGGAGATAAATCCACGGAAAGTTCCTTTTCAAATTCAGGAATCTCAGTTTGCAACCTTATTTTTAATCCCGTTAAATCCAATGGATTTCTGTTTTCTAGGAATAGTTTGATCGATAACGGCTCCCGCGGATTGACTTTATCGGCCATGTCGACCACCACCTTGATCGCCGGGATATAATCCATGGGCTCTTTCGGCTTCAGATAAATTTTCAATGCTTCATCATAAGATTCGCCTAAATCACTCTGGATGGTGACATATACAAAATAAATTCCTGGCGGGAAATCCCCTAATGCTTTGGCAATTATCGTGGTAGTATGGGATCTTCCCGGCGCCAATTCTATTATCTTATCTCTAAGAGGAAACGCATCAACATTCCACCCCTGTCCAGATTGCAAAGAATAAATGCTGTAGCGTTGCGTTTGATCGGCATTATTGGTTATGGTCAAACTGAATGACGCTTCTTCTAAAGTCGTAATCTCGTTCTTAATCGGTGCTGAAACAAGGGAAGATTCGGCCAGAACCGAGCCGGAAAATAGGGAAAATAGCAGAACCAGCAGCAGAAAAAATTTCATCCCTCGCACGTTTACTTACACCTCTCTTAAGAGTCACTTAAATAAGAACTACTATTTAAAGAATTCGTTTTTATTTATGGTTTGTTTGAAAATCTTTTGTTAAAACAAGCTCAAAACTATTTCCGCAACATTTATATACTCTTTTCTTTTAATTTGTTTTAGAAAAAGGAGTGCGATAGATGGCAGAAGAAAGCGCCTTCCGGGGCATGATTGGATTTCTGAACAAGTTAGGAGTATACGATGTTATTCTTCCATTTCTGCTGGTATTCACTATTGTGTTTGCCATTCTGGAAAAAACCAAAATCCTGGGCGTAGATAAGATTGAAGGGAAAGAGCTTGGCAAGAAAAATATCAATGCCATGGTCGCTTTCGTGATTGCCTTTCTGGTAATCGCTTCCACGCAGCTGGTCGCCGTCATCAATCAGGTCATGGCCAATGTGGTGCTGCTTATAATCCTGGGGGTTTGTTTTCTTTTGCTGATCGGGGTATTTTTTGGCGATAAGGAATTCACACTTAAAGATTTCCCCACCTGGCAGACTATCCTGATGGTGCTTATGTTTGTAGGTATAGTGGCCATTTTCCTTGATGCGTTGGGGTGGCTAAAGTACATATTTTTCCTGTTTGAGAACCTGAATGCTGACTGGGCGGCATCAATAATTTTCATAGTGATTATATTGGGCTTCATGTGGTTTATAACCAAAAGTCCGGAAAAAAAAGAATCTAAATAAAAATGAAAATAAATAAGAGTGAAAAACAGTGATGAGAAACATGACGAGAAATAGGAGGTTAAACTATGGTTAGTCCAAATTTTTCTAACTTGGCGCATTATTTTCAGGCTTACGGGGTGATGGATTTTCTACTGCCGTTCATTTTAGTATTTACTATCGTGTATGCGGTAACTGCACGGCTGTCCTTGTTTAAGGATCATAAGAATTTCCAGATAATTATCGCTTTAGTGCTGGCATTGATGTTTGTAGTTCCTCACATCACCGGCACTTATCCGCGGGGTTACGACCCGGTGCAGGTAATGAATGAAACTCTGCCCAGCATTTCGCTGGTTTCCATCGCCGCTATCATGGTTTTATTGCTCATGGGCATCTTTGGCGCTGATTTTTCAGCCGCTGCCGCTCCCTGGATTGCTTTTTTAGCGTTAGGATTTGTCGCTTATATTTTTGGTGCTTCTTTAGGTTTATGGAGGGGCCCGTATGAAATATTTTACTGGTGGAGTTCCGAAGTGACTGAATTGATGATCGTCCTGCTGATTTTCGGTTTGATAGTGTGGCTGATAGTCAGAGAACCCGGACAGAAAAGTATGTTCAGCAAAATCTTGGAGGGCGCCAGCAAACTGGTTGAAAAGAGGTAATCCTGATAAATATGGTCTCCGTCATCGATCTAGGTTTGTTGCAGCTGGTAGATTTTGTTTTTCCTTTTCTATTAGTTTGGGCTTTTGTTTATGCTCTTCTGCATAAATTCAAGCTGCTGGGAGAATCTCCGGCCATCAATGCCCTGATTGCGACAGCTATCGCCTTTACAGTATTGCTTTCCAGGACGATTATTGATATGATCAATTTTATGATTCCCTGGTTCGCCATCACCATAATTTTTTTCATCCTCATGGTATTGCTGTTCATGATCATGGGAGCTAAAGAGCCCTTGAACGCGTACTCAGATAAAAGTCTGCAATGGCTGCTTATCGCTATCGGAATCATCATTGTTTTTGCCGCTTTCGGAAAAGTGATGGGGCAATCGTTATTAGAGCAGGCTTCTCAGCAGGAAGAAATTTCTGCCGGAGAGGAAGATGCAGTCAGCGGAAGCTTTCAGCAGAACATCTATGCTACTCTTTTCCATCCCAAAGTATTGGGTTTGATAGTTATCTTTGCCATAGCCGTGTTTACGGTCGCCTTGTTAAGCGGATAAATATTTTCCTAATCCGGAAAGATTAGCCATAGTTGGCAAAGGAATATTGACAAATTTTCAGAAATTTTTTTAAATAAACGTGTATTCTGTAGTATATATGTCAAAAACAAAGAAAACTGTATGCGCCGGCGGAGTAGTGTTGAACGAAGAGGGCTTAGTGCTAGTAGTTAATTCTCGCGGAAATTCATGGTCTTTGCCTAAAGGGCATCTGGAGAAGGGAGAAAGTCCTCTTGAAGCAGCGGTGCGTGAAATCCGAGAGGAATCTGGAGTGACTGAACTTGATTTAAAGGGTTATATAGGCAGCTACAGTCGGTATAAAAGAAGCGCCAACGGCGGAAAGGGCCGGACAGAACGCAAGAAAATCCATTTATATCTTTTCAAAACCACTCAGCGTGATATTTATCCTTTGGACTGCCATACGCAAGATGCGCGTTGGGTTCCCAAAGAGCAGGTTCCTAAATTATTGGCTCACAAAGAAGATAAAAAATATTTTAAGCGAGTGGTGCATGGATTGTATGGTTTTTATTTTTGATGAGCGCTTCTTTAGATGGGCTTGATACATTAAAAGGACGGATAGCTCCGCACTTTAGTGCGGAGTATCCAGCCCTTTTATGTCACAAAGTGCGGGGATTAGAAAGCCCAAAATAAAGCAACGACTTTATTTGGGCACAAACGAAATCGTTGTTTCGTTTTGTGCGTCTCTTTTCAAGCCTCGCTCTTTAGAGCGAGGTGAGACGCTTTCAAGAAATATGAAAACTATCATATTTCTGAACTGAAAACAGATCGTTGTCGGTTTTCATGTTCCCGCACTTTCATGACTTGCTTCTGACGTACTTTCTTAAGAAAATTATTATAGTTCATTTGACTATGCTTGGTTATGAAGCTTACCCAATGCGCCGGCGGCGTGGTGCTGAACAAAAAAGGTTTGATTCTGCTGGTAAGTCAGCGCGGAAATTCATGGAGTTTTCCCAAAGGGCATATTGACGAGGGGGAAGAACCTTTAACTGCTGCCAGAAGAGAAATACGGGAAGAATCTGGAGTGACTGACCTGAAGCTGATTAAGGAATTGGGCAGTTATGGGCGGTATAGGGGCGGCTTAGACGGCGGCGATGACCCTTCTGAGTTTAAGACCATACATATGTTTTTATTTTCCACCGATCAAGAAAAACTTCAGCCTCAGGATCCCTACAATCCTGAAGCGCGCTGGGTTGACAGAAAAAAAGTCGCAGAACTGCTGACCTTCGGAAAAGATAAAGAATTCTTTAGAAATGTTGCCCGCCAAATATAATGGTTATCTCTCATCTCTTCTTTTTCAGATCTTCTTTTATCGAAGACAATTCTTTAACATTCTCTACAAACGTCGGAATTACATCCTTAAACACTTTCCCCACCGCTTTCAAGTCTGTTCCAACTGCCTGCATTCTGACATCATAATCTTCTAATTTTCCCAATACGGCTTCGTGCAGCATCTTAAAGTCTTCTTTTAATTTTTCCACATCATTGACCAATTTAATCTGCTTTTCTTCCATCTTGTTTTTCCATTCGATAATCTTCTTGACTTCTGCAATCAAATCGTCCCATCGTTCATCGATCATGCTTTCAGTAATCTCTTCAATCCGCTCGTAAATGTTGTTCACATTATCTTGATATGCTTGTGGCGGCGGCATATCCTGAGAAGAAGGCATCGATTCGGCCATGGACATCACGGGAGCGCCAGGCGCACTATAAGCTGCAGGCTGCCTGGATTGATCAGCCATAGCTATCGCTTCGCTTATCTGCTGTTGCGCATAGCCGCGCTGAGAAAGCTCATCAACAACAATATCGTCGCTTAACCCTTGCTGCCGCAGCTGCAACACTTCAGAAACGGGAGAAGATTTCTTTTTATCAAATAATGCCATCATATCACCAATATATTAGTAACTCTTTCAGTCTTTTTATTCTTTTCGTACCAAAACTTTTTCTGCGGGTTTGGCGTAAGCCTGTAATTTACCTTCCACCGCTTTTTCTAAATCCCTTTGGGTCACGAAATTAAGCGGATTCCAAAATTCAACATATTTTTTTAAGGTCATGACTTCTTCAGCGCCGGCAGTCTGTTTGAGCTCTTTGATAATGAGAACCATTTTCTGGTCCGTTTTTTCCTGCTGGTGCCGCGATTCCATCAAATCCTCGCTCAGCGTCTTGAACTCCTTATTAAGGTCGTTGGCTCTTCTGATGAAATCGTTCTTCAATACATCTACTTCTCGAGTAAGATTATTGATTTTGCTTTCTAATCCCCTTACCCATACGTACATCTTGGAAGCCCCGAAGTCCGAACCCGGCGAAACTTCCTCTGCTTTAGCCATTCCATAGTTTTAGGAAAGAGAATATAATAAAGTTATGTGAGTATTGGCGAGTGGTACGTAATAATTAGCCCACTAACCTTCCAAACACCCTTATTATCAGTTATAGTCCATAAAAAATCCCCCTTTGCAGAGCGGCGAGGTATTTTTTATGGACTATAATTGCCGGACTTGATGCCGCTGCGCAGTCATCAGCCGCCTATAGAAAATATAATAAACTCCTTTCTTATTTAACTTTTGAAATAGATGATCCCTGAAAAAGCCAAAGCCTGTTTTGACTACGATACTTTCCACGAAGGAGAAAACAAAATCCTTAAAATATACTGCGAAAGCTGCACTTTTCCCCCGTCCATAGAATACGGGGATATATGCATGTCGAAAGTGGTCGATACTTTAATGCAGGCGACAGGCATTACCGTCATCATCCTGTCCCAGCATAGGGAGTACGAATATGACTATGATCAGACTTCTCTTCTCAATGAACTGGCTGCTGCGTACAAACGATTGACACAGGAAGAACGGTTTACCTACTCCAGTATTATCACCGATCCCTTGCATGAGCGATATGTCCGCGGCGGTTACACGCAGTTTCAGCGGCTGATCTCCAAACGGCTGAAGGAAGATCCTTTAGCGGCATTTATTGAATTGAAACGGCTGGAAACCAGGGAAAAAATAAAACTTGATTCTTTAATCGATGCTCGGCACACCGCCAGCCAGAAAAGGTTCATTGCTCTGATGCAGGAAGCGATTAAAACTATTGAAAATCTGAAAATAATAAAATTGCTGATGCCCCATACCAAAGAGTATAAAGTGGGGGAAAGGCAGATATACAATATTATTTTTCATCCCTCCACCAAGCCTGATTTCATGTTCACCAAGCTGATCGCGGAATTTCCGCAGGGAAATCTGGAAGACAGCTATAATTTTTCCGTAGATAACGATGAATGTGAAGTCAATATTTTTTCCTTTGATGACAATGTCAAGACTTTATACCATCTGACTCCGCCGGAATTTCTGTTCACTGAAGAAGAGCTTCAATTATTGGATGATGCCAAACGTATCATGTCCGAACATAAACCTGCTCGGGAGGAATTTGTTGATCCGCAGCGGATGAGGGAAGTATTCCTTAACATCGGCAAAGATCTGATTACTGACTTAGCCCAGTACCGCAACCTGAGGCTGAAGGAAGAAAAACTGTACCAGCTTTCCCAGACGTTGCTGCGTCATACGGTTGGTTTCGGATTGATCGAACTGCTTCTTTCAGACCCTAAAGTGCAGGACGTAAATATCAATTCTCCGAATGGCGAGCTGCCCATATTTATTGTTCATCAGGATTATGGCGATTGTTATACTAATGTTTACCCCACCGTTTTAGAAGTGGAAAGCTGGGCTACTAAATTAAGATTAATTTCCGGACGTCCACTAGATGAAGCCAACCCTATTTTAGACACGGAGTTGAAAGTTACTGGCTTTACGTCCAGAGTTTCTGCACTCACTGCCCCGTTAAGCCCCACCGGATTGACTTTTTCTTTCCGCAGGCACCGCGATTTTCCGTGGACGTTTCCTTTATACATCCAGCCTAAAAACAGATTCATGGATTCGGCTAGTGCGGGGCTGCTAAGTTTTCTTATCGACAACAACGCAACTATATTGGTGGCAGGAACCAGAAGTTCAGGGAAGACATCTTTGCTGGGTTCTTTCCTGACCGAAATAATGCGCAAGGCCAGGATTCTGACTCTCGAAGACACTTTTGAACTGCCGGCAGAATTCATGCGCAAATTAGGTTATAACATCGAATCGTTGAAAGTGGCTTCCGCCTTATCCGCGCCCGGTTCAGAAGTTGATCCATCTATCGGGATTAGGTCGACTCTGCGGTTGGGCGATTCTGCGATCTTCGTCGGCGAAGTCCGTTCTAAAGAAGCTATCGCCTTGTTTGAAGCCATGCGCGTCGGCGCAGCAGCCAACGTCGTAGCGGGAACGATCCATGCTGACTCGCCGTACGGAGTTTTCGACAGGGTAGTGAACGATATCGGAGTCCCTAAAACTTCTTTCAAAGCCATCGACATCATTGTGGTAGCCAATCCGGTAATCTCAGGATTGAAAAAATATAAACGGGTATTGCGGATTACGGAAGTGCGTAAAGAGTGGAATGACGACCCCCTGCGCGAAAATGGTTTTGTCGACCTGATGGTATATAATCCGGTAACTGATAAATTAGAAATCACCGATGAGCTGCGCAATGGAAATTCAGACATCTTGAAAAGGATGGCAGGTCGGATGAAAGAATTTGCCGGCGATTGGGACGCGGTGTGGAACAACATCCAATTACGTGCTAACTGCAAGCAGGCTATCGTGGATATGTTTGTCGAGAGCGGAGATGGATCCCTGCTGGAAGCGGAATTCGTAGTGAAATCTAATGATCTCTTTCATCTGATCTCCGACAAAGTAAAAGAGAAGACGGGAAAGATGGACAGCGATAAAATATATTTTGAGTTTAAGGAATGGTTAAGGAAAGAAGTTAAAAAGAAAAAGATGGAAGAGATATAAAATGAATTTCCAGTTATATTATACACCCTATTCTTCAAATCGCCTGGATACTTCCCAGCCCTGCAGGCAGGGCATTGCGGATATTCTGCTCAATCATGGTAATGCTCCCCCTACCAATTTTCCCATCAGCCGGACGGTAACCATTCCGGACCAGAAATCTGAAATGGGATGGAGGGTTACCGCTTGCCAGGTCCTGGTTCCGGTTTACGGGCGGAAAATTATTGTAGATTTACTGGAAAAAGACCGGATGTACGAATTCAGGGAGATGCTGATCAGCCGGTATGGGGCAGAGAGGCTAGGTTATGTATCTCAACCGATAACTTTTGATGAGTTTGAATCATTAAATTTATCTTCCGAAAGAGCTGACCCGCATAGTTGGTATCATTTTACGGGGACGTCTCAAGAATTGCTGGAAGAGCTTAAGAAAAGAACCCCCCTTAATTTTTTATTCAGGTGACACATGGTACTCAGATAAGAAGATGAAATACCGCATAGTTACGCACGGAAATTGCACCGACGGTTACTCTAGCGCCTTCGTCATGAAAAGATTTTTCAATAATTTTTTTGGGACAGCGCTCAGCAAAAAACAAATTCAGGATATTCCAGTTTTAGGCATCCAGCCGCACGTCATCCAACAGAAAAAATTTATCTTGACCAAAAAGGACATAGTCGTGGATCTGCCATGTCCGCAGCAGCCGGTTTTATTCTGGTGCGACCATCATCTTACTTCTGAGCCAACGGGAGAACTTCCTGAGAATTATCATTGGAAAATCACTCCCAGCTGCGCCGGATACCTGGTCGATTTGGCTTTAGAAAAAGGAGCTTCTTCAAACAGGGAGCTTCTTGATTTTAAGAGAGTTATCGATATCATGGACAGCGCTGAATATACCAGAAAAGAGCTGAAGGCCTGTTTTTACAAACAAAACAATTACCGTCATCTATCTCCCCTGCAAAAAATGCACATGATCGGCGCAATGTTCAATACTCGTGACGGAATTCTTAACGATGAAATTTTTAAAACGCTGCTGGCCAGCGAGATGGCAGAGACGCCGCTTTCCAGCAAAGCTTTATGGCAATTAAATCCTTTGATGTACCATAAAGCGCAATTAGAAGGTTTTGAGTGGTGGCGCGATAACGTCGATACTTATCTGCGCTACAACCGGGAATCAAGATGCGTTATCCAGGATGATCGGAAAGCGAAGATGAACATCGGCAATTTTGACCGCTTTTATTTCTGCACGAAATATCCGCAGACCAGCTATAATCTTTCGATACGCATCACGCCCGATAAAAAAGCGCGTTTAGGGCTGGGTTCTAATATCTTCAACAAAGAACGGTGCTTGGTAGACATCGGCAGCTTATGCGAAGAATTGGGGAAAAGATTCGGCGGTTCCGGGGGAGGGCATTATTATGTGGGCGGCGCGGTCATCGGAGTGGAGAAATGCGACGAAGCGATAGAGTTCATACTCGAGAAGTTTAAGGAACAAAAATTAGAAAGCTGAGATGGAAAGCTAAGATTTAATGCTTATCGGCCGCTAAGTTTTATTTGACCTATTTTTTCTTTCCACACTTCAAAGCTACTTATAACACACTTCGCAGCCGCTAAGATTGCCTTCGATCTGGGCGTGAAGCAGGCACAACGTCTTGGAATGCTTGATGTACTCGCTGATTTTTTGGATCTGATGGAACGCGCTCTGGCTGTCTTTTATTTTTTCCGCGGCGTCTTTGATCAATTTTTTAGTCGCATCATCAAGCTTGATCTTTTGCGCCCTTTTCTCTTTTGCGTATTGTGAGACCGCCGGTTCCGTCACATTTAATAATTTCGCGATCTCTTTCTGCGAATGTCCTTTCTCTTTGAGCGCAATGACCAGCTCGCTCCTGATGGCCGGAAGGATGTACCACACCTCGATTTCCTGAGGATGTTTTAAAGGCGTTTTCATGAATATCCATAAAATAATCGGAAGTTAAAAATCTATTGGGGAAAAATAGCCATAAAAAACATGAAAATCAGCTAAAACAAATGTCCTGAAAAATTCAAAAACAAAATAAAAAACAAAAAATTAAAATTTAATTCAGCAATTCAGCATCCACTAATCCATAGCCAAACAAGCTGTCTTTTCCTGCAGTGCCCAGATCGTCAGCAGTATTCTGCAAAAGGCTTCTTATCTCTACATTACTTAATAAGGGATTAGCCTGGATGGCCAACGCAGCAACTCCAGAAACGTGCGGTGCAGCCATGCTGGTTCCGCTTAAGGTTGCATAACTGCCATCCTTGTATGCGGAAAGGATGCTTACACCTGGCGCGGCTAATTCTACTTTTGGTCCGATATTGCTGAAAGATGCAAGGTTATCACTGCTGTCGGTCGCTGATACTGCGATGACAGAGTCATATGCAGCAGGGTAAGAGACAGCCCCGCCGTAATCATTTCCTGCAGCAGCGACCAATAATAAGCCACTGGTGTAAGCCGCATCAACAGCATCATGCAATGCCTGCACATCTGAGTTTGAACCAAGACTCATAGACACTACGTCCGCTCCGCTTTGCACGCAGTAGTCAATTCCGGCGATGACATCGCTCAGGTATCCGGAGCCTTGCCGGTTGAGGACTTTTGCTGCCAACAATGAAGCTTGCGGAGCAACTCCAATTACTCCAACTGAATTGTCAAGTGCAGCAACAGTTCCTGCTACGTGCGTTCCATGGCCGTTGTCGTCATCCCATTTGCTGGGATCTACAGTTAATCCTTTAGCGACAAAATTTTTACCGCCGACAATGTTTGCCTGCAGGTCAGGATGATCTTTATCGATTCCCGTATCTACAACGCAGACCACTACGCCCGCGCCGGTGCCGTTAGCAAGATCCGCGTCAATTCTATTTACGCCCCATGGCAGCTGCTGGGCTGGCTGCGAAGGAGCAGGCTTGCCTTTTCCGGATGCTTGAACTTCAGCATCATATTCTACGCCTACAACATTTGGATTTTTTAATAAACCATTTAATGCATTTACGGGAACTTCTACTGCCAATACGTTGCTTAAAAGAGTATAGCTGTGCAGCACTCTTCCGCCGGCAAGATGCACTGCGCCTACATCGGGCTGTCCCTTAAACTCTAAAAATATTCGTACTTTCTCCGGCTGATTTCCAGCAGCTGATGCTAATGCTGAAAACAACAGCAGAGAAATTGTAAACAAAACCATTATATTTTTCATGTTCAAACCTCCAATTTGATATTATTGTTTTTGTTCTTTTTCTTCTTATTACTATTATTATAATCCTGCCATTATAATCCTATCCATCAATTCTTTTAAATATTTTGCGTTATACTGGTCGTTTCGGCTGAAGCCGAAAGGCCACCTAACCAAACAGGTTTTCTTGGACTTATCTATATTTTCCGCAAGGATTTAATCGTTTCCTGCAGTATTTTAATGGTCATTTCAATTTCTTTTTCAGTAGTTTCTTTTCCGAATGTAAATCTAATGCTTCCCCCGGCTAATTTCTCCGGAACTTTCATAGCTTTCAAAACGTGGCTTATTTTAATCTCATTTGCAGTGCAGGCGCTTCCTGCAGAGGCATAAATTCCTTGTCCATTGAGATGCGCCAATGCCGTTCCAGCATCTACGCCTTCAAAAGAAATATGCGCATTGTTTGGCAATCGTTCTGAAGGGTGGCCGTTAAGAAAAGTTCCATTGATTTTTTTCTGCACTTCTGCGATGAAATAATCCCTCAGTCTCTGCAATCGCACATTTTCTTTTACTTTTTCTGGTCCTGCCAATTCCAATGCTCTGGCAAAACCGGCGATAGCCGAAACATTTTCCGTTCCTGAACGCAATCCAAACTCTTGTCCGCCTCCGTGAATCAGCGGTCGAATGTCTACTCCTTCTCTTACATAAAGCAGTCCGGTCCCTTTAGGCCCGTATATCTTATTGCTGTTCAAGGTCAATAGATCGACATCCAGCTTCCGAACGTCTAAATCTAAGTAACCTGCCTGGCAGGCATCGGTGTGGAACAAAACTTTATTTTTTCCGGCGATGACTGCGATTTCTTCCACGGGCTGGATGGTCCCCATTTCATTGTTGGCATACATGATGGAAATTAAAATCGTTTTTTTGGTAATCGCTTTCTCTACATCTTTTGGATTTATTCTTCCGTAACCATCGACATCAAGATACGTCACGGAAAATCCCTCTTTTTCTAAATAGTTGCAGGTTTCTAAAACTGCTTTATGCTCAATTTTGCTGGTGATTATATGATTTCCGTTTTCCCGGTAAGCAGAAGCAACCCCCTTGATAGCCAGATTAACGCTTTCGGTTCCGCTGGAAGTAAAAATAACTTTATCGTCATCTCGTGCCTTGATAGTTTTTCTGATTTTCTCCCGGGAAATTTCCAATGATTCCTTTGCTTTATTTCCTTCGTCATGCCTGCTGCCGGGATTAGCGAAACAGTTCTCTGCTTCTTCCATTGCCTTTTTAACTTCTTTCCGCACCGGCGTTGCAGCCGCGTAATCTAAGTAAATCATTTTTCTTCTCTTATACCCCCAGCATCTCCCGCAGTTCGTCTGATGGTTTCCAAGGTGGCGTGAAAGTAATCTCGATATCTATGGTCTCTGCCTGCTGGTCAAGTATCAGTTTTTTCAAATCATCCACCATCTGCGGGCCGAACGGGCACAGCGGCGAAGTGAAAGTCAGCACTATTTTCACGTGCCTGCCGTCTACTTTTACTTCGTATATCAGTCCCAGCGTCCAGACATCTATGTCCAGCTCCGGGTCTTTGTATTTCTTGAAGACGTTTTCGATCAATAGTTCTTTAGTCAGTTCCATCTTTAGTTATCTCCTGTTTTCAACTCATTAAATCCCTGCTTTTCAATCTGCTGCGCCAGTTCATAACCGCCGGTTTTTACAATTTTCCCGTCATGCAGGATACTTACCGCATCAGGCTTAAGATGCTGCAAAAATCTGTTATAATGCGTGATGACAATGATGCTGGCATCAGATTCTCTGCGGATTTTTTCGATGCCATCTGCAACCGTTTTTATGGCGTCTATGTCCAGGCCGGAATCTGTTTCGTCCATCATGGCGTACTTCGGCCCTAACATCAGCATCTGCAGCATTTCCATGCGTTTCTTCTCTCCTCCGGAAAATCCTTGATTCAGATAGCGCTTGCAGAAAGAAACATCGATGTTCAATTGCGCCATCCTCTCTTTCAGCAATCTATGGAAATCAACTACTGAATACGGCGCCAGCCCCTTTTTCTCCCGCAGGCTGTTCGCCGCGGTTCGCAGAAAGCTGCTGACGGTAACGCCGGAAATTTCAGCAGGATACTGAAATGACAAAAACAGCCCCTTCTGCGCCCGCACTTCCGGTTTTGCATAAGTGACCTCTTCGTTATCCAACAGTATTTTTCCAGCCGTAATCTTATATTTTGGATGCCCCATTATGGCATTAGCCAAAGTTGATTTTCCGGCGCCGTTCGGCCCCATCAGGGCATGAACTTTTCCCGGATAAAACGTGATGGTTATCCCTTTAATGATCTCTTTCCCTTCGGTTTCTACATGTAAACCTATGATTTCTAATTTATTCATGGGTATCGTTCTCCAGCAGGGCACGATGTAAGGTCTTAAGCGATAGCAATGCGCAGTTAATCCTAGTGGGGCTGATAGGGATGCCTAACAGATCTAATACTTGCTTTTCGCCAATTGATTTTATGTCTTCGACTTCTTTCCCCTTAATTTTTTCTAACAGCATTGATACCGAAGCCTGGCTTATCGCGCATCCGCTGCCGGTAAATGTGGCGCCGATGATTTTATCATTTTCTAATTTTAAATAAACGGTTATTTGATCCCCGCATAACGGATTTACTTGTTTTTGTTTAAGCGTGTATTTTTCCATCTCTCCCTTATTTTTAGGAGATTTGTAATGGTCGATTAAGTTTTCTTTACATAACTCCTCTTCTTCAGTCAACGCTATGATAATTTCGTCATTTGCTGTCTGGAGATCAACTAAACTTTCGGTTTTAGCTTTGTTCAGTTCAATTATTTTTAGTGTTGCAGTAATCAGTTTATCAACATCATTTAAATCATTGTAAATATAGGGTGATACACGGGTCGCTCCATTCCCGCCCAGAACTGAAAACAGCGGCATGGTGCAAAGGAATCCCCCCCTGACTGCAATATTTACCTTATCAAGCAATTCATTCACATCATGCGGATGCATTCCGTCGATGGTGAATGAAATAATCGGCCCCCTGTTTTTAATATCGGCCGGGCCAATAATAGTTAGGCCTGGAATTACAGACAATCTTTCTAAAGCGTCTTTTGCCAATTCTTGGCCGTGAGCAGATATATTTTCCATTCCGATATTTTGTAAATATTCGATTGCTGCCATCAATCCTGCTGCACCAGCCAGGTTAGGGGTTCCCGCTTCAAATTTCCATGGCAGCTGATTCCAGGTTGATTTTTCAAAAGTAACTTCATTTATCATTCCGCCGCCGAATTGGAAAGGATCCATCTTTTCCAGCAATTCTTTCTTGCCGTATAAGACGCCGATGCCTGCCGGTCCGCACATTTTGTGCCCGGAAAACACCAAGAAATCGCAATCTAGTTCTTTGACGTTTATTTTCAGGTGGGGGACTGACTGCGCAGCGTCTAATATGATTATTGCGCCGACCTTATGTGCCATTGCGGCCAGTTCTTTAGCCGGGTTGATGGTCCCCAATACATTTGACATATGCACGACAGAAACTATTTTAGTTTTGGCGGTAATAAGTTCTTGCGCTTTAGCCAGATCTAATCTGTACTCTTTGGTGATGGGGATAAACTTTACTGTTGCTTCCCGTTCTTTTGCGATTTGCTGCCAGGGGACGATGTTGCTGTGATGTTCCATCTCCGTCAACACTATTTCATCTCCTGCTTTCAGGTTTTTACCCAAAGAATACGCCAGCAGGTTCAATCCTTCGGTAGTTCCTTTGGTGAAAATGATCTCTTCAAATTCTGCGCCGATGAATTTCGCAGCAGCTTCATGCGCTTTTTCGTAGAGCAGGGTAGATTTTTGCGCTAACTTGTAAATGCCGCGATGCACATTGGCATTGTCGTTTTCGTAATATTCTTTTACAGCTTCAATTACTTTTGTTGGTTTCTGGGCAGTCGCACTATTATCTAAATAGATCAATCCGTTTTTCAGTATTGGGAAATCTTCTTTCATACTGCCTTGTCTCATACTGTCTTCTCCATTTCCAACTCAATCAATTTGTTTAATTCTATGGCATATTCCAGCGGGAGTTCCTTAAGAATCGGTTCGATAAACCCGGAAACCATCAATTTCATGGCGGCTTCTTCAGATAAACCCCGGCTTTGCAAGTAAAAAACAGTTTCTTCATTTATTTTTCCCACTTTCGCTTCATGCGCAGCATCGACCTGATGGTTCTCTACTTTTAATGACGGGATGGTATTGGAAACAGACAGTTCATCAAGGATCAAACCATCACATACTACGCTGGTTACGGCGCCTTTCGCTTTCGGTAAAATTCTCACTAAGCCCCTGTAATTAGAAATTCCGCCGTCTCTGCACATGCTCTTCGAGCGGATGATCGAACGGGTGTTGGGAGCAGCGTGGATGGCTTTCGCGCCGATATCTTGGATTTGTCCTTTACCGGCAAAAGCTATGCTAAGGTTATCAGTCCTGGCCCCTTCTCCCAGCAGTACCGAACAGGGGTAGAGCATAGTCACACAGCCGCCCATGTTTCCAGATACCCAGGCCATAGTTCCGTCTTTTTCCACCAGCGCACGTTTTGTGTTCAGATTGTAAACATTCTTGCTCCAATTTTCTATGCTGGTATAACGGACTTTCGCCCCCTCTTTTACAAAAATTTCAACACCTCCCGCGTGTAAGGATTTTTTGCTGTATCTGGGCGAGGAACACCCTTCGATATAATGTAATTCTGCCCCTTCATCGACGATGATCAAGGTGTGTTCAAACTGTCCGCCACGCTGCTGATTCATGCGGAAATATGCCTGCAGGGGAAGTTTTACTTTTACGCCCTTCGGTATATAGATGAAAGTTCCCCCGCTCCACACTGCCGCATGAAGCATGATGAATTTATGGTCATTGATGGGGATGCAGGAAGTCATAAAATATTTGTTTATCAAATCGGGATATTTTTGCACTGCCGTATCCATGTTCTCAAATATCACTCCTTGGTCTTTCAACTCTTCCATGATGCGGTGATAGACCACCTGTGAATCGTATTGGCCCCCCACCCCGCCCAGCGCTTTTTTTTCCGCTTCAGGGATGCCTAAGCGATCAAATGTCTTCCTGATTTCTTCCGGCACTTCTTCCCAGTTCTCGGTCTCTTTTGCATCCGGCTCGACAAAGAAAATGATCTCATTGATGTTTAAGCCGGATAAGTCTGGCCCCCAAGTCGGTGCGGGCGTTTGGTTGAACAGTTCTAAAGCTTTCAGTCTTTTTTTAAGCATCCATTCCGGTTCGTTTTTGGTTTTAGAAATAAGCCGGACGACTTCCGCGTTCAGGCCTGGTTCAGCGACGTATCTAGCTTTATGCCGATCTGCTTTATCATACAATTCACGGTCGATGTTCAGGTCTATTTTCTGCATATTGCCACTTTTCTTAACTATAGTTAATTATTTATAAAGATTGCGTGGAAAATTCAGCGAAAAGCTTATATAATCTTTTGTTATCTTTCGTTATCTTTTGTTATAAACCCTCATCTGAAGAAAAATGACCCAAGCTTTAATTAATTTAGGAGAGTACGAAGACCGGATTTTAACCATCGTTAAAGGAAAGTATGGCCTTAAAAATAAATCAGAAGCTATTAATTTTGTGATCGATAAGTATGAAGAAGAGCTTCTTGAGCCAAAATTAAAACCTGAATTTGTGCATAGGATGAAGGTCTTGGAAAAGACGGGCAAGTATAAGAGTTATAAATCAATTTCTGATCTGCGGAAAGATATCGAAAATGCATAATTTCTTAGTTGAAGAAGGCTTGCGGAAAATTCTTCAGAAAGCGGCTAAGAAAGACAAAGTAATGTATGAAGCAGTTATGAAAAAGTTTGATGAGATCATTTTTAGCGCAGATGTTGAACATTATAGAGAGTTTTGAATAACCCTTAAATCCGAATGTAATCTCGCAGATTTATTCGTAAATTCAAAACACTCAAAAATGCTAAAAGCATTTTTAGTGTCCAAGAAAAGCCAACAGCTTTTCTCAGGACTCTATAGAGAACTTTGAATAGTGCTCAATGAAACAAAGATTTCATTGGCACTTAAATGAAGTAGTTTCTTCATTTATAGTTTTTCAAAGTTCTCTATAAAAATTTACGGGCTCCTTTACAGGAATTTAAGCGGGTGCATATCAAAGGGTCTTTCGTTTTAATTTTCAAATACCTGCCTTCCGAGGACAGGATTATCTTTTTTGAATTAGATCATCATGATAATATTTACCGCTAAACAAGCGGCTCTGTGGAAAAAGTCGCAAGAAAACTGAAAACTATGGTATTTCTGTGCAGAAATAAGGTTTCCTTATTCTTGCGGCGACTTTTTCCACAGGGCCGAACCAATCGAAAGGTATATAAAGAAAAAACATCTTCTAAAGCTAAAAGAGTTTGATGGTGATAGATGATGCCCGTAAAATCTACTGTAAATGTTAAGAGTTCTTCCGAGAGGCCGCTTTCAAATGGTCTAAAAGCAGTTTCTTCAGTTTTTCGCAGCAAGATGTTCATAATCGCCGTGATTGCCGTAGTTGCGGTCATCGGATTGGCATTATTATTGCTTAATGCCGACAAGCTGGTCGGCAGGGCTTACACGTTGCAGCCTTCTAAGACTCTTGTAGTGACGCAGATAACTCCTTCATGCACAGCAGCGCCTGCCGGTTTATTGCATTGGTGGAGAGGAGAATCAACTCCTGAGGATTCGGTAGGCGGACTCAATTTAAATTATTATGGTGGAGATGTTGGCTATGTAGCTGGCAAGGTCGGCAATGCATTTTATTTTAGTGGTACAAATTCTATCGCATATCCTGTCGGGGGTTCAATAGATTCTGCAAGTCTAGCAGATCAAATTTCAGTCGAGATGTGGGTACGTCCCAACAGCAATTTAGGTGATATTCGTCCCTTTATGAATGTGGGTGATTTTAAATTCATGGTTCAGCATGATGATCTTCAAAATAATAATAAAGTTGAATTAAAGGCGTCATTTACAGATGGCACAGTTATTAGTGTCTTAAGCGAAAATCCTTTGCCGTTAAACGTCTGGACGCATGTAGTGGGAATATTTGATGGAAACTCCGTTAAATTGTATATAAATGGCATAAGGCAGAATTCCAATTTAATGTATCTAAATGGAAAGAAGGCTTCAGTTACGGGTACTCCAAACATTAGAAGGAACAACCCTATATCCCTGATTGACGAAGTTTCAATATATAATACTGACATCTCTGCTTATGTTGCAAAGTTATACAATGCCGGAAGTTACGGAAAATGTGTGCCGCAGATAGTTTGCGGCAATGGCGTGAAAGAAGGAAATGAACAATGCGACGGCAGCGTACCTTTTGGCGCAAGTTGTCAGGTCCTTACCGGTTCCCCAGGAATCTTAAGCTGTGGTCAAAATTGTAATCTTGACACTTCCCAATGCGGAGTCCAGCAGGATACTGACGGAGACGGCGTGGCTGATAATCTTGAGCCCGTCAATTGCCTTGGCGTGGCCGGGAATGTTTACAGCAGCGGAACTCTTGCAGGTTGTTTAGTCGGTGATGTCACCAGCGATGGTTGTGTAGGTCTTCCGGACATAGCTGATATTGGTCCAAACGTTGATCTGAGCTGTGTTTCAGGAGGGAAAACTGCTGAACAGGGAGATATTAATGGCGACGGCTGTGTAAATCTTGTAGATATAGCCCAGATAGGCCCTAATGTTGATTTACAGTGTGGAGGTTAATAAGATGAAAAAACTAATTACCCTATTATTTGCCTTGACTATTATTTGCTCATTTTCAATAGCGGCAAGCATTGGAGATGAAGGCCATGCCTGGATCAGTCCGGCAGTAAGGGAGGTTGGGGTTGGAGCTCCAGTATCTTTGATTCTTGGCGCCAATCCAGGGGGGACTAATGTATATACCGTCGATGTTGAATTGGTTTTTGACGGCAACAAGTTATCAATAACTCCCAATGATATTGTCATCCAAATACCGGAATGGTCGTTTCCAGTTAAGGAAGTTGTGGGGAATACCATTAAATTACAGGGTTATGATTTCCTGCACCCTTTTAGTGGTAGCAAGGATATTGCAACATTAACTTTCAACACCCTATCTACGGGAGTTGCATCTTTGACTCTTACTAAAGTGCTTCTTCAAAGCAATCCGGCAGTAATCACTATCCTTGAGAGCGGGCAGGTGACTGTCGTGGCGGCGCAGCCGCAGCAATGCACTGATTTAGACGGAGATAGTTACGGTCTGAATTGTCCGGCAGGGTTGGATTGTAATGACAATAATCCTAATGTTAATCCAGGTAAATTGGGAGAATTATGTGATTCTATTGATAACAACTGCAACGGAAATGTCGATGAAGGATACAATACTCTCTTCGATTTTGACAACTGCGGAGCATGCGGCAACGTCTGTTCACAAGGAGAGTCATGTTCACAGGGGGTTTGTGCAGCGCAGCCAGTGGATTTACAAGCAGTCTGCCAGGCAGCTGCAGATATTAATAACAGCAACGACCTAAATCTGCTCCAGGGAATCATAACTGCGATAAAAAACAATCCCGAAAATAGAATTGATGCTACCATAGACATCTTTGTGGCATTGAATGCGTGGTTTGCGGCGCAGTGATGCTCCGGAAAATGAGCAGAAATATACACATTTCAGAAAATGTGAACCATGAAAAGAAAAATAAAAAAAGTGTACAAATCTTTGCCGCCGCATAGCAATGAAGCTCATCCTGTCGCCAATGCCGGGCAGGCCAGCAAGCCTTTCATCATAGCAGTAATCACCATAGTCGCGGTCGTCGCTCTTACTTTGTTATTACTATTTTCTGATCGGTTGGTGGGAAAAGCATTTTATACCGGGGAAGCAAATACTGCCGGAGCAAGCTTGCCATCGTCTGCAGTGGAAGGGCAGCCTTTTATGGTAGCAGTCAAAGCTAATGTAGGAAGCAATCCCGCAGCAGCAATATCTTTTGAATTAACTTTTCAGGATTGGTATGGATCATGTCCTCAAATTTTAGATTTATTAAACTGGCCGGTTAAAAGTGTTTCTTGTGATCCTACTTTAAAGACCGTGAAATACACCGCCGTAACTAATAGTCCTGTATCAGGAGAAATCAATATCGCTAATCTGGTTTTTCCCGGTACTGGCACCGGCTTAGGTGATTTTTTTAATTTTGATTTAAATTTAGAAATTAAAAAACCGACTAAAGAACCAATTAACCTTGCTGTTCAGAGTCCTTTCAGAGTTGATATAGTTTCAGCACTTGTCTGCGGCGATGGCATTATTGATGAAACTGAAGAATGCGACGGTCAGAACCTTGGTGCTGCTTGCACCGATATTTTTGGATTCACTGGCGGAGATCTTTCTTGTTCCCCGAGCTGCACTTATGATACTAGTGCTTGTCAGACTGAGCAAGTACAACCTGCTGTCTGCGGCGACGGTGTAGTAAGCGGGGATGAAGTTTGTGATGGTCAAGATTTTGCCGGAGCAACCTGCAGCAGTCTCGGATTTGCTAGTGGAAATCTTTTATGCGCTCAGAATTGTCTATATGATGCTAGCGATTGTATTCAACAGCTTCCTGTTGCATGTGGCGATGGGGTCTTAGGACAAAACGAACAATGCGACGATGGAAATCAAGTTTCTGGCGACGGTTGCACAAGTTGTGTAACAGATTATTGCGGCGACGGAGATATTAATCTTGACACCACTATTAATAGCATGGATCAGTGTGATGACGGCAACAACGTAAATGAAGATGGCTGTTCTGCATTATGCTTGCAGGAAACTGGTTGGTCGTGTGATGGCGAACCAAGCATATGCAGTGAAGTACCCTGCGGCGATGGCATTGTAGATGAAACTGAACAATGCGATGACGGTAATGTTGTGAATGGTGACGGCTGTTCTGCAACTTGTCAGACAGAACAGCAGCAGATATGTTCACCTAACCAATGGTCTTGCGAAGGGTTGAATGCAAAAAAACAATGCAAGTCTGATGGGTCAGGCTATAATACACCCGTAAGTTGTGCAGTTAATGAATTCTGTGAAGCGGGCGTGTGTAGCGCTCAACTTATCCAGCCACTGATCGTCCAAGGCACAAAAATAACTTTAACCGATGCAGATACCGAAGTTCCTGCTCTGGTAGCTACTAAAGTTACTCCTATTATATCATTCAGCACTGAAATAACTGTTTATACGGTCTTGTACGGACAGAACAACAAAGTGCTTTCCATAAAATCTGAAAAGATAGAAACTGGTTTAGCGCAGGGTACGCATTATATGGCTATCGTCAATTATCCGCTGGCGAATGTCAAGAGCAAATCGGTGATAGTGTATGATGTGGAACAGGCTCCGACGGTGTTCGGGCAGCTGCAGAAATCGTATGAATAAGTAAATATCATGCGAATATGGATAAGTGAAAAATCTCATGGGAGATTTTTAAGGAATGAAAAATGAAAAGAACTCTCCTTTTTATGGTACTTTTTTTAATATCGGTTTCATTAGTTGCTGCAGTGGAAGTTTCTACTTCCAAGAATGAATACAGCAGCGGTGAAACTGTTGCCGTAACCATCAGCGATTGCCAAGGGACGTCGATAGTCAAATTTCTTAATCCCAGCGGCATGTTGGCAGACATCAAAAGCGGGCAGGGCAATTGGCAGACTTCATACAGCACCTTATCCGATTCTGCAGATGGGAAATATTCTGTAACTGCATCCTGCAGCAATGGAGCAGCGCAGGATAACTTCTGCGTGGATGCTCCCGGATGTTTGGGTTCAACTGCACCGCCTGCTGCGGGAGAAAATAAAACTAAAAAAAATCAGGCTGAATGCTTATCTGAATGGGATTGTTCGGTCTGGTCTTTCTGCGGTCCAGATAAGCTGCAAAAAAGATCTTGCACGGACAGGAATCACTGTAAATCTAATAAACAGGAAACCCGCCCCTGTGCTGCTTGCCAGGAATCTTGGGTTTGCTCATTATGGTCTGAATGCCAGTCAGGAACTCAGAGCCGGGCCTGCTACGATGAACATTTCTGTGAAACCGAAACTTATCAACCGGCATTGCAGAAAGGATGCGCGGTGATGATTCCGCCAGGACCTGAGCCGGACAGAATATCGTTCCAGCTGCCACCGCCATTTACCGGGACTACCCAAGCGCCTAAGAAAGAATCATTCGCTAATTTATGGGAAAGCTACGGAAATGTAATTATTGGGATTTTGATTGCGGTAGTGCTTGCGGTTTTAGTCATATTGGGATGGTATCATTTCAAGCCTAAAAAAGTAGCTTATAATATCAACGAGCTGAAAGAGTGGATCAGGAAAGAGAAACAGATGGGCACGTCAGACGGGGATGTCCGTGAAATTTTAAAACATAATACCGGATGGACGGATGAAGAGATTGACATCGGCTTTGAAAGTTTGCGCAAGCCGCAGGTAGCCGGCGTTACGCAAAAAGTAAGCCCTTCCAGGAGCTAGTAAAATCAGGATACCCATAACCACCAAATATTTTTAAACCTCAATTCTTTTACTTACAGAAAAGCAGCAAATATTTGCAGGACCGAGTTGCTGAAAATATAACTTTCATGGTGTTGGATGGATCAGAAAGAATATCAGGATTTATTGGAAAAATATAAGAGCCGGGTCGCCAACGAATTTGGCAGTTCTTCTCTTATTCCTAAAATAACCACCAAAGAGTATGCTGATTTTAAACAGGAACTTTATCCGGCTCACTATTCGCTGTATGAAAAATTATGCATTTTTGCCGATAACCTGTTCAAACTTTCAGTAGATCAGCAGAAAGCGGCGGCGATGCAGAAAAATATTGATCTTTGTCATTTGAATGTCCGGCCTTCCGGCGTCATAGCTTTTTCATTCCTATTTCCGCTGGTGACCATTGTGGTCGGCTCTTTGATTACATTTGGGATATTCGGCATGTTTTTCTTTTTGATATTTTTCCTGATGGTCGGGCTGCTGATGATTCCGGCGCTGCAGCGCGTTCCCGATTTCATGGCTAATACCTGGCGGATGAAAGCGTCCAACCAGATGGTCCAAAGCATTTTTTACATAGTCACTTATATGCGGCACACGTCCAATTTAGAAAGAGCTATAGAATTCGCAGCTGACCACCTTGAACCGCCCTTGTCGTTAGATTTTAGAAAAATACTTTGGGACGTGGAGACCGAAAAGTACAGCACTATCCGGGATTCTGCCGACGCTTACCTGCAGGTGTGGAAAGAATGGGACAAAGAATTCGTGGAATCATTCCACCTGATCGAATCTTCATTGTTTGAATCGTCGGAAGAAAGGCGGTTAGCTTTATTAGACAAAGCGCTGGACGTCATTCTTACCGGAACTTACGAGACTATGCTTCACTATGCGCATTCGCTTAAGTCTCCCATCACTATGCTCCATATGCTGGGCATTATTTTACCAATATTGGGGTTAGTGATTCTGCCTTTGGTAGTCAGTTTCATGGGCAGCGGCGAAGGTTCCAGCCCTTTCGTATCAGCTGTTTATATTTCCGTCCTATATAACGTAAGTCTGCCCATAGGCGTCTATTATCTGGGAAAAACAATTTTATCCAGGAGACCGGCAGGTTACGGCGCAGTAGATATCGGTGAAAAATCGGGGTTGCAGAAATTCAGGAATGTAGCTATCTCACTTAGCAAAAACATGACGGTTTGGGTAAATCCTCTTTATTTCTGCCTGATGGTTTTTATGGCAAGTCTGCTGATCGGTTTCAGCCCGTTAATCATGCATTCTTTTGGCGTGGGTGATTTTGCTTTTGACCAAAATAACAATTTAAAGATGCTGGATTACGTCTGTCCTCCGGAGCTGGGGCCGACATGCACCGATGAAGAAAAAATCGGGCCTTATGGTATCGGCTCTTCGATCTTATCTTTGGTGGTGGTGCTTGGTTTTGGCGTTTCCATAGGATTATTTTTTGCCCTGCGTTCAAAAAACGTCATCAAGATCCGCCAAAGAACCAGAGAGCTGGAAGATGAATTCTCTTCTGCATTATTTCAGTTAGGCAACCGGTTAGGCGACGGGATTCCGGCAGAAATAGCTTTCGCCAGAGTTGCCGAGACTATGCGCGGGACGGTGTCTGGAGATTTTTTCGCTCTGGCAGAAAAAAATATCACCAAGCTGGGCATGGGGCTGGAACAGTCATTGTTTGATCCTAAAGTCGGCGCAGTAGTGACATTTCCTTCCAATGTCATCGAATCATCCATGAAAGTATTGGTTGAGAGCGCCAGGAAAGGGCCGCGGATCGCTGCACAAGCTTTGTTGTCCATGTCCCGCTACATCAAAGAGATTCACCGCGTGGAAGAACGGCTGCAGGATTTGATGGCGGACATAATCTCTTCCATGAAATCGCAGATTAAGTTTCTTACTCCGGCTATCGCCGGAATTGTCATAGGAATAACTTCCATGATTTCCACGATATTGACTAAGTTAAGCGCGCAGCTCGGCGCTTTTTCCATGGCGCAGGGATCTGGCGGAACGGCAGGATTCGGCGATCTATTAACCATATTCGGGATAGGGATCCCTACTTTCCACTTCCAGATAATCGTGGGTATTTATGTGGTCCAGATCGGATATGTTTTGACTATTTTAAGCAACGGCATTGAGAATGGCGCCGACAAATTAGGGGAACGATACGCTTTGGGAAAGAACCTGATCAGCAGCACTCTCCTGTACTGCGCGATAGCCGCCATCGTCATACTGCTTTTCAACTTCTTCGCCAGCACTATCATGCAGAGGACGTTTACGGTATAGAAGAATAATTTCTGCATTTGCATACTTCCTTAAGACACACCAAAAACATTATAAATTAACTCTTAAATTAGGCTTATCTAAGGGGCCATAGTTCAGACTGGGAGAACACATGGCTGAAGAGTAATGGTTTACTACGAAACCATGACGTCGTGGGTTCAAATCCCACTGGCCCCACATTTTTCTAATGTTTTAATTTTGATTAATTCCATCTCCGCAAATTCTATCTCCGTATTTTCTCGGATAACATTTAAATATATTCCATCTCCTCCAACGAATATGGATGTCGGAGGGCAGGCGGTAATTGAAGGAGTAATGATGCGCAATAAAGAGAAGTACGCCGTTGCAGTGCGTCTGCCTTCGGGAGAGATAAAAGTCATTAAACAGCAAAGCAGCAAATTTTCCCCCTGGTTCAATGTGTTCTTTATCCGCGGCGTGGTAGGATTAGGCTATACATTATATGACGGCATCAATGCGTTGGTCTGGAGCAGCAGCCAAAGTCTCGGAAAAGAAGAGCAGCTGAGCAAAAAAGAGATTGTCGGCACTATCGTCTTATCTTTTCTGGCAGCAATCCTTATTTTTGTAGCGGTTCCGTTCTTCACTGCCAGTTGGATTTATGCCGAAGGGATATGGTTTAACGTGTTGGAAGGATTATTTCGTGCGGTTATTTTTGTCGGGTATCTGGCCGCAATTTCATTCCTGAAAGATGTAAAGGCTCTGTTCCGGTACCACGGAGCTGAACATAAAACTATTTATTGTTATGAGAACAAAAAAGAATTGACGGTCAAAAATGTCAAAAAATTTTCCCGTTTCCATCCCCGCTGCGGAACCTCTTTCTTGTTTGTCATCCTGATGTTGTCCATATTTTTGTTCACTTTCATCTCCGGCCCGCTGTGGATGAAATTTTTAGGGAGGATTGCAGCTCTTCCGATCATCGCCGGAATAGGATATGAATTGATCAAATTAAGCAGCAGACATAGCGGTAATTTTTTAGTAAAACTGGTTATCGCTCCGGGATTGTGGATGCAGAGAATCACCACTAAAGAACCTACTGATAAGCAGATAGAAGTGGGCATCGCATCGCTGAAAGCGGTGCTGGAATGATTCTGTTTTATAGCAACGTTTATATAAAATGCTTGGAAATAATAAGCTAACGTACCAACTATTGTAATCCCCAAACTTAAGATGGTATTGATACACGACCAATATATCCAGGATTTAGCGGCGATTCTCAGGTCAAACCCTCAATATTACATCATCAGCACCAACGTTCCTTATGGCCCTTCAAATAGGATTATCGGGGAAATAGATGTTTTAGCTCTCGGCCATGATTTTTTTGATCTATTCGAAGTGAAGGGAAGCTGCGACCCCGGCAATATGCGTAAAGCAATTTCTCAGCTTAACATAGCATGGCATATATTAGGCAATAATGGAGATAATTTCATTTACACCCCTAAAAGAGGAATTCAATCTTTAGAAGAAGTCACTCATTATCTTTCCAGAAAGAAATCGTGGCGTGAGGAAAGGAAAAGGTAATTTTCATTGCACTCAAAAAGCCATTGGCTAAAGCCAATGGCTTTTTAGTGTCCTAAAAATGCGCTTTCCAGCATTTTTATGACATTATAGAGCTCACGTGCCCTTCTTTACTGACTTTGATAGTATTCTCCACGAAACTTTCTATCTTTGATTCGTGGGAGACGATTATGGTCTGCCGTAAATTTAATTTTTCCATAACCTCGCGCACTTTATCCAGCTGTTCAGTGCTGAATCCGTCCGTGGGTTCGTCTAAAATCAACAGTTCTTTGGTGTTGATGGTGTGGATGACGTCATTGATCACCTTGTTCAGGGCCAGCCGGTAAGCGAGAGCGGCAGAAGTCTTTTCCCCGCCGCTCAGTTCGAAAAAAGAGATCTCGTAGCCGTTCTGCTGGATGCAAGGAGCAAAAGAGTCGTCAAGCTGGGCATAGATATTCTCATCGTCGATAAGCATAGAAAACCATTCCTGAAACAGCAGGCTGAAATGGCGGTGGATATGTATCATTACTTGTTTCTCGATAGTCAACGTCAAAGGCAGGAAATATTCTTCCAGCCAATGGTACAGCTCCTGCTGGCGGACTAATTTTTGCTGCTCTCCATCCAGGAAAACAATGCGTTCCTGCACTTCCTGGCAATGCCGCTTGGTGCTTTCCTGTCCGGTCTGCAACTGCGCCAATTTCACGGCGATATCTTTTTCTTCCTCTATGAGGTTAGAAAAAGTTTCCTTTTTGATTATGATCTCTTTACTTCGATCATTTTTCTGGCAGAGTTCCATCTCTATCTTTTCCTTGACTCTCCGAAGCTCCAGAAGCCGCAGGTTAGTCTCCTCTTTTTGCCGGGAGCTTTCGGCTAAATTTTTTTCCAAGATGAAATGCTGAGATAACAATCGGATCAATTTCTGTTTCTGCTGGGCTTGCGAAGTCAGCTCTTCGATATTATTCTGCTGCAGCAATTCCTGCTGCTTCTGCATGGCGGCATTATTTTCCTGTACCAGCAGGCGCAGCTGTTCTTTTTTTTGGACTAATTGTTCTTTCTTTTTATGCAGCTGCTGCAGTTCCGCATCGATCCTCAATAATATATTCTCTTGAGAAATAATCTCCATAAGATTTTTTTCCCCGCTTTCTTTTTTGAGAAGTATTTCTTTTCTTTTCTTATCGAGTTCTTCCAGGAGCTGCTGCGCTTTAATCACTTTGGCATCTTCCTGGGAAACTATCTGGTGTTTGTGTTCTTGAGAAACTTGTTGCAGGCAGGTGGGGCAGTTTTCTAATCCTGAAATCTTTTCTTGCAGCTCCCTGGATTGGGCCAGCAAAGTCTTATTTTTGATCATCAGGGAAGATGTTTTCTCGTAAAGTTCGTCTATCTCAGCTTTTTGTTGCAGCAATTCTTTTTTCTTTCCAAGCTCCTGCATGATTTTTTCTTTTGTTTTTTCGTTTTCCTGGCTGCCGGCAATCTCCTGTGAAAGTTCAGCCATCTGCTGCTGTTTTTGCGCAATCAATTCCCGGAAATGGCTTATCCTGCTTTCCAGCACGGTTTTAGAAGTCAAATATCGGTTTTTTTGTTCTTCCACCTCCTGCAATTCCTTTTGAATATGTTCCAGGGTAAGATTTTCCGGAAGAGATAGTTGATTAATTTCTTCTTTCAATTGCTGCTGTTTAAGTTCCGTCTGCCGCAATCTTTTCTGCTGTTCTTCCGCGAGCAGTAAAACCATTTTTAATTCCTGCTGCTCATGGACGAATTCTTTCTGCTGCAATTCCAGTTCTTCCAGCTCTTGTTTCTGCTGCAGGAATTTTTTCCTGATTTCCGTTTTTAATGGGAGGAGCTCCTGGACGGACCGTTCTGTCTTTTCCAGTTCCAGCAGCAATTGCCGATGTTGCATTTTGTATTCCTGCAGCGGCTCTATTTTAGCGTTGAGCGCGGTTACATCTGAACGCGCCTTTTTAAGATAGACCTGCACATTCTCCCGAATATTTTTGTAGCGGTCGATGTTGAATATCTTTCGTAGGCCGTCCAGGCGTATTTCGGCGTCTTCATGCAGGATCAGTTTCATCTCTTCCTGCGGAGTGTAGACGGTGTAGCGAAAAATATAATTTTTATTTTTGGAAAGAAAATCTTCCGGATATCCCAATAAGGAAAGCATCTCTGCCTTCATTTCTACCGGCATGAGCTCTTTCTTGACATTATTGATAGTGATATGCCCCGGCATCTGCCGGACGGTATCCTTTTCTTTCTTGAGGTTCCGTTGGATAGTTATTTCCATCCCAGGCAGGAGAAAAGCCAATTCTACGAATCCTTTCGCCGCTCCTTTCCGCAGCAGGGATTCCGCAGGCAGATCGGGCCGGGAAGCGCCGAATAAAACAAATTCTATGGCCAGAAGAATGGTCGATTTTCCTGAACCGATGTCGCCGGATAAGAGGGTGGAACCTTCAGGAAAAGAGATACTCTCATCTATGTAGGAACGGATATTCTGTAAGCGCAGTCTCTGGAGAAACATGGATATTTTATGGTTTTTCTTATTATATAGATTGTTGTGGTGGAAAGAATAGGTTATTAGCAATAAAATTGATAATGCTTTCTGCATCTGGGCGCATAACTTTCTTTTCCGCCGATTTGGACAACCGGTGAGTCATACGGCGCTACCTGCCCGTCGATGAAGCGCTGCACTCTGGAAGCATCGCTTCCGCAAATATCTCCTGGTTCGTTTCTCGCGTTGCAGATCGCGGTTAAAATGGATATGGCATCAGCTGCTTTCAGCAGATCGCTCATGTTTTTCTTACCATCTTTAAATGAAAAATATTCATCCCGGAAATCTTTTAACAGGCCGGCAGCGATAACTATCTTCCCCTGGCCAGCGTATCTTTCGCAGGTTTCAACGATTGAGCTTTCAAAGAATTGGACTTCATCGATCCCGATTACTTGGGCTGCGGGAGAAACCATATCTTCTAATTCCCGCGCTGAACTTACATAACTTGCTTCTCTTTGTAATAGGTCATGGGAAGTGATGCTATTTTTCCGTAACGGGTATCTATGCTGGGCCCGAAAACCTGCACTTTCCTACCCAAGATTTCGTGTCTTTTGATTCTTCTGATAAGCTCAGAGCTTTTTCCTCCGAACATAGTTCCGGCGATAACTTCCAGCCGGGCTCCTTTTTCAGTCATGTTTAACAAAGAAAACCGGCCGTTTAAATAATTTTATAATTGTCAGGAAGTAGTTAAATATTTTCAAAAAATATTGGCTTAATCATCCCTTCTGGTCGTCAAAATACTTGTATATCGGCTGTTGTTCTTTGACGTTCACTTCGTTATTCGCCTGCCTCGCCAGCATGAAAAACAGATCGCTCAGCCTATTGACATATTTCAACAGTTCCGGGCTAAGTTCTGTCAGGTTTTTGGCTTTCACCAAGTTCCGTTCCGCTCTTCTGATAGTAGTCCTGCAGAGATGCAGGAAAGCGCTTGCCGGGGTGCCTCCGGGAAGTATGAATTTTGTCGGAAGGCCGATTTTCTGTTCGATCTGGTCGATCGCTTTCTCGATCTCTTCGACGTGGATTTCTGAGATCACCGGCCGCGATTTTTTTTCTGATGCGCTTCCGGCCAGATCCGCTCCGGCCTGAAATAAGTCGTGCTGTATCTTGGTCAGGATTTCCTGCAGTCCTTTATCTTCTACCATGCAGATGGTGATGCCCACGATGGAATTTACTTCATCCAATGCGCCGAGAGCTTCGATGCGCGGATCGTCTTTTTCTACCATGCCGCAGCCTAATAAATTAGTTTTTCCCCGGTCGCCAGCTTTAGTGTACACGCCCATGCTCTGCTTATTCTCCTATGTTTATGACCTGATCTTCATAACTTCCGTCGCGATAGATGGTGATGCCCTTGCATTTAGATTTCCAGGCCAGCATATAAGAATTTTCCACGTCTTTGATGGACGCAGTTCTCGGAAAATTGATGGTCTTAGAGATGGAATTATCGACGTGTTTCTGTAACGTCGCCTGCATCTTGATATGCCATTCCGGCTCGATGTCCTGCGCGGTCACGAAAATATCGCGCACGTCTTTCGGGACGTCCTTACAGTTTCGAACGGTTCCTTCTCTTGCGACTTGGGCGATCAGTTCCGGCGAATAAAAGCCGCGCTCTTTGGCGATTTTCTCAAATATCCTGTTGAGGTAGACTATTTCAGCTGTGCCTAAGATAGTTTTATGATATGATATGGCGAAGAACGGCTCGCAGCCGGAAGAAGCGTCTGCTAAGATGCTGGTCGTTCCCGTCGGCGCAATGGAAATGCAGGTCAGGTTGCGCATCTTTCTTTCGGCCTTGTGGTGTTCTGAATCTTTCCAGGCCGGACAAGGGCTGCGTTTTTCTGCCAGTTCAGAAGACTTCTGGTAAGCGGTATTTTTTATGAAAGCCATGAGTTTGTCAGCCATCTCCAGCCCTTCCTCGGAGTCATATTTTATCTTAAGCCTGCTGAGCATATCCGCAAAACCCATCATGCCTAAACCGAATTTCCGTGTTTTTTTGGTATGTTCTTCTATTTCCTTGGTGGGGTAAGCGTTCATGTCAATTATATTATCAAGAAAATGCACCGCAGTCCGCACGGCATCAGCCAGCTCTTCCCAGGCCAGATCATTATTTTCGTCGTTGATAAATTTGTTTAAGTTCAATGAACCCAGGACGATCCCTTCGTAAGGAAGCAGTGGCGCTTCCCCGCATTGATTGGTCGTCTCTATTTCTCCCAAGTGTTTTCCGGGATGTTTCCTATTTATCTCGTCGATGAACAGCAGTCCCGGATCGCCGTTTTTCCAAGCGTTCTGGGTGATCATGGCAAAGACATCTCTGGCTTTGAGCTTTCCGACATATTTGTCTGTTTTCGGATTCACCAGATAATATTCACGTTCTTCTTCCACCGCTTTCATGAAGCGGTCAGTTACGGCTACGGACAGATTAAAATTCTTCAATGCCGGCGGGTTGCGCTTAGCTTCGATGAACCGGATGATGTCCGGGTGTTCTACCCGCAATACTGCCATGTTAGCTCCCGGCCGCACTCCGCCCTGCTTTATCGCTTCCAAAGCTTTGTCGTACACTTTAAGGAAGGATACCGGTCCGGCAGCTACACCTACGTTAGACATGACGAAATCTCCTTTCGGCCGCAGGCGGGAAAAAGAAAATCCCGTTCCGGATCCGCGCTGATGGATGAGCGCCGCCTCTTTCAAAGTGCCGAAAATGCCGTTGATATTATCTTCTATGGGAAGGACGAAGCAGGAACTTAACTGCTGGGTTATCGTTCCTGCGTTCATCAAGGTCGGCGAGTTAGGCAGAAATTTCAATTCGGCCATGAGCGCATAAAATCTTTCTTCGTTTTTTTTGATCTCTTCCGGAGCTGCGCCATATAATCTGTCCGCAGCGGCGATATTTTTGGCCACCCGTTGCAGCATCCCTTTAGGAGTCTCGACCACCTTTCCTTCCGGATTTTTCAGCAGGTAACGGCGTTCCAGGATTTTCAACGCTTCGTTAGAGAATTGCAGGTTGGCATCGGCATTTTCTCTTCCGACGATCAGGGCTCTTTGCTCCCTCTCCTGATCTTTTTGGTGGCGGTAAAGGATGTATGCTTTTGCAGTTTTAGCATGCCCTTCTTCGATAAGGGTTTTTTCCACCGCATCCTGGATGTCATCTACTGTGGGAATTTTTCCGCGAAATTTCTTCTGCAGGTTTTCCAGGACTTTCAGGGCGAGAGAATGAGCCAGATCCCGGTCCTTTCCTCCCACAGTTTGGGCGGCTTGGAAAATAGCTTCGGTGATCTTATTAACATCAAATTCGGCGACGAGGCCGTCCCGCTTGATGATCTTTTTTATGGGAAGATTGCTTTCATTCATGTTTGTTCTGAAAGAAAGAGAACATTAAAAGATTTTGGGTGAATTATGCTTTGGCAAGATGTTTTAAAATTACTTTGATCTCAGATAGTTCCAGCTTATCATCACGATGCCTTGCAAAATTAGCTAAAGGAGTTCCCTGGGCTTTTCCTTGGGCATATTGAGTGATAGCTTGGGCGATGCTCTCCGCGCTTCCTAAAGAATCGACTTTTTTTAGGACTCTGCTGCTGTCCGGGTCAAAACGCCTGCTTTTTTCAAACAATCCATACTCGTCATAAGCGAAAAGAGGTAATTTCCAAAAGCGTCTAGTGCCCCGCTTTGATAATAGATGCATCGCATATGAAAATTACCTCTTTTCGCTTCCCGAACCAAGCTTAACCATTTTCCTGGCTTCGGGAAAATGGTCTTGAATATGGTGTCCTGAATTTTTACAAGCTTCTTTTGCTTTATCTATCGCGTTCAGGAAGTTTTCCCATTTATCGTATCCTAAAAGCTTCTGCAAATCTCTGGCAAACCAGAATTCTATGCCTTCTTCTTTGTAGGCAAATTCTTCAAATGATTTTTGTAAAGTGATTATGGTTCCTTTTTCCATAATGGGCTTAGGGTGAGAATGGGTTTATATATTTTAGCCGGACTTGTCCAGTGGGTAGTGGGTGTTATTTTTCTGTCTTTTTCCTCTTCCTGATGTTCTCTAAGGTCTTATTGCCTTTAGCGGTGGGATAGAGGAAAGTGGAAGGTTTTCCATTAGCGGGGTCTTTATCCGTATGTTCAACTTTTATTTCTTCAGAATCTTCTAAATTTTGTAAGTGTGATGTTAGGCTGGCTGGATTTGTGCCAATCTTGTAATTTAAAGTATTTGGGTGGATTCCGGGCGTTTCCTTCACTTGCCGTAATATTTTTTCTTTAATCTCATAAGAAGGTCTTTTCTTCATATTACAATAATGTAGGAAGCTTTAAATATAGCTAATTAACAATATTGTAAGTAGCTATGGCTGAACTAAATCCTAAAGAACGAGCTAAGGAAGAAGTAAAAAAGCTTATAAAAATCTTCAATGATAATTTCCAACAATACAAGCTTTCCACTTATAAAGAAGCACAAGTGAGGATAGAATTTATTGATAAATTTTTCAATGCATTAGGGTGGGATGTAAATAATAAACAAGGATTCTCAGAACAATTTAAAGAAGTAATAAGTGAAGATGCTATAAAAATCGAAGGGAATACGAAAGCACCAGATTATGCTTTTAGAATTGGTGGTCAAAGAATATTTTTTGTTGAAGCAAAAAAACCTTCTGTTCAATTAAAGGACAACCCTGAAGCAGCATACCAATTAAGACATTATGCTTGGAACAGCGGTATTCCCATCTCAATATTGACTGATTTTGAGGATTTTATTGTTTATGATTGTAGAGTAAAACCTAATGAGAAAGATAATTCAAGTGTAGCGAGAATCTTATTGGTTGATTATAAAGATTATATTGATAACTTTGATAAGATCTGGGATATATTTTCTAAAGAAGCTGTACTTAAAGGCAGTTTCGAAAGGTATGTCGAATCTAAAAAAGGAATAAAAGGCACTGCCGAAGTGGATAATGAATTTTTGAAAGAAATAGAAAAATGGAGGGATAATTTGGCTAAAAATATAGCATTAAGAAACCCCGGCCTCTCTATTTCTGAATTAAATTTTGCAGTTCAAAAAACAATAGATAGAGTTCTTTTCTTAATAATTGCTGAATACAAAAATATTGAGATTTATGGGAAATTAGGGCAAATCGCACAAAAACCAGATATTTACAAAAATTTAATGCCCCACTTTAAAGATTCAGATGATAAATACAATAGTGGAATTTTTGATTTTTCAAAAGATGCTATCACACCTAAATTATCTATTGATGATAAAATTATAAAAGAGATTATTGAAAATTTATATTATCCAAAATCCCCCTATGATTATTCTGTTTTACCAATAGAGATTTTAGGAAAAGTTTATGAAAAATTCTTGGGCAAAACAATAAGATTAACTTCTTCTCATCAAGCCAAAGTAGAAGAGAAGCCAGAAGTTAGAAAAGCAGGAGGTGTTTATTACACACCAGAGTATATTGTTGATTATATTGTGGAGAGTACTGTTGGAAAATTAATAAAAGATAAAACACCAAAGCAAATAGAAAACATCAAAATACTTGATTCTGCTTGCGGTTCTGGGACTTTCTTGGTGAGGGCATACACTTATGTTTTAGACTATCTTTTGGATTACTACAGACAAAATCCGTCTAAATACAAAAAAGAAATTTATCAAACTAAAAAAGGAAACTATTTTTTAACAACGGAAGTAAGAAAGAAGATTCTATTAAACAATATTTATGGTGTAGATATTGATGCACAAGCAGTAGAAGTAACAAAATTAAGTCTATTACTGAAAGTATTGGAAAATGAAACTAAAGAAAGTGTTAATCAGCAATTAAAACTATTCAAAGAAAGAGCTTTGCCAAATCTCGACAATAATATAAAATGTGGTAATTCTTTAGTCAATTCTTCTTATTTCTCACAAAAAACCCTAAGTTCAGAAACAGAAGAGTGGCAGAAGATAAATCCATTTGACTGGGATAAAGAGTTTCCATTTAAATTTGATATAATAATAGGAAATCCCCCCTATGTCAAAGAATACACGCACAGGGAATCATTTGAGTTAGTTAAACATACGGATATGGTAAAATACTATCAAGGAAAAATGGATCTTTGGTATTTCTTTACTTGTAAAGCATTAGATTTACTAAAAGAAGACGGGTTACATAGCTATATTGCACAGAATAACTGGGTTACTAGTGCGGGGGCATCCATTTTAAGGAATAAAGTACTAAGCGATTCAAAAATAATCTCTTTCTTCGATTTCAATGACTTTAAAGTTTTTAAAGAGGCTGGAATTCAAACCATGATTTTTGTTTTAGAAAAAAAACAAACAAATCGTGCATACAGTATTGATTATTATAGGGTGATAGATAAAAACGTATCGAAGGAAGAGTTAGCAAATTATTTGATTACAAAAAAAGATGGTGAAAAAATAGAGAAATTCAAAGCAAAAATTAATCCTGCCGAATTAAAAGATAAAACTATCAGCTTTGTTAATAGCCAAAATACTGATATTTTTGAACGCATGAAAAATGCAGATGTATTTTATTTGACAGAAAAAGAAATAACCAACGGATTACAAGTTCAACAGGAAAAAGTAAATAAAAAAAATCTAAAAGTATTAGGTGGGGATTTTAAGTTAGGAGAAGGAATTTTTATACTTTCAACCGATGAGCTGATGAAATTAAATTTATCAGAAAAAGAAACAAAAGACTTAATTAAGCCGTTATACACGCCTAAAGAGATAAATAAATACCACATTAACGATAAAAATAAATTTTGGGTGATTTACACCAGTTCAAAATTCAAAAATCCCGCCGAAATAAAACCCTATCCTAATATAAAAAATCATTTAGATCGGTTTAAAAAAGTTATTACGACTGACTTTAAACCTTACGGAATTCATAGGATTAGAGTCGAAGATTTTTTCAAAGAAGAAAAAATAATCTCTATTCGGAAAACAAAATCTCCCGGTTTTTCTTTTGTAGATTTTGATTGTTATGTTAATCAAGTGTATTATATCATTAAGACCAATAAAATAAACATGAAATTCCTAACGGGATTACTTAACTCTAAACTAATTTATTTTTGGTTATATCATCAAGGGAAAAGGCAAGGTGAGCAATTACAAATAGATAAAGCTCCCTTAGTAAGAATCCCAATAATAAAAAACGAAGATGAACAAGTTATAAAAAATGTTGAGACAATAATTGAACTATCTAAAAAATTGGAATCTGTTAATCTTGAACGGGAAAAAGAAATCATTAGGAAACAGATTGATGATTTGGAAGAAAAGATTGACGCGATAGTTTACAGATTATACCACATTACTAAAGAAGAAAAGATAATTATCGAGGGGAGTTTGAAATGAGATATAACTGTCTTATATTTTTATTAGCCATTATAATGTTTACTCTTGATGTAACAGCAGAGATAGTTGATTATGAAGTTGTTACTAGATTAAATAATAAGAATATTGGTAAAAGTGGTCAAATAAACTATTCCGTAGATATATTTGGCTCGGGTAATTGTACTGATGCTTGGATTCAAGTAATTCCGGAAGGAAAATTAGATTTTTCTTCATCATTGTCAGTAAAACACACACGTAGTTTGGATCCTACATTATTAATACCTCTTGAATTTGAGAGTTTAGCTCTCAATGGAAATCCCAATTGCTCTCCCGATACTATTAAGACAATTGAAACAACCACTATGCATTTAGATGGAGTACATTTTGGAGAACTTAACTATTTAAATTTTTTAGGAAAAATCGATACCACTGGGAAAATAGAAGGCGGGGATTACGATTTAAATATAATCTTCTCTTGTAAAAAAGGCGAAGATTGGCATATTTTCAGCAATAAAAGTACTTTCCATATAAAATACTGGTTGGAAGAATTACAATATTTATCTCAATATATTCTGATGATACTCTCGTTTATTTTTGGTATTTGTGCCAATTTTCTTTCAAATTTGATTTTTGCTTTTTGGAATAAACCCATAAATTTTATTGAAGATGAGGTAACCGAAAGAAAAAGTAGTTCTGGCATTTTTTATAGAATAATCGTGAAAAATAAAGGAAAGAGTGCATCTAAAAATTGCACCTCTAGAATTATTCTTACTGGTAAGATAGATGAAAAAGATCTATTTTTGGAAACATTGTTACCCTGGGCACCAGCATTAAATAGTGGAATAGTAGATATAAATGTTGATGACGCAAGGGAGTTAGATTTATGTTTATATAAAGATGGTTCGATTGTGATCCCTAATCACAAAGGCTACAATAACCATGAAAAACCATTATTAGATGGGATAGAAGTTGATTATAACTTGGATATGTCAAAATTAAAAACCCTACGAGGAAATCTAATCATTAGTTCTGAAAATGCAACAATATTAAATAAAAAATTGATTATTAATTATGATAATAATAATCTAAAAATTAAGATAAAAATGAAGTGACCGATTAGATAGTTATCTTTCCCCCCTAACTGCACCCCGTCGTATCCCCGCACACCTCGCACAACATGCAAGTGCCGTTCCTTCTCAGCTGAGTCGCTCCGCAGCCTTTGCAGGATTGCTTGCCTTCAACTGCATTTTCACTTACAACTGTTTCTACAGCCGAAATCTCTTCTTCATCAAATTCCTGCAGGAACATTCTTAATTCCGAAATAAGAGGGTGCCCTTTGACATTCAAGCTTTTCTCAGCGATAAGAGAGGGAGTAAATCCGTTCTGCAATCCTAAGTTCACCAGATTCAATACTGCTCTCATCATGGTTTCCTGCGCCGGGGATAACCCTTCAAATTTATACGATATTTCTCCAACTTTATTATCCCGCATCACCGCAGAAAGAGTAAGCATCTGCGGGCCGACCTTGACTTTCTTTCTAATAATCTCTTTAACTTTGTAATTTTGTGAAGCAGTAGTCTCTTCCAGCATCTTCTTCATCTCCGGATGCTGTTCTAAGGTAGTGTTCAAGGGCTGGGATAATTTACAGCCGTCCCGATACAACGCAACTGCTTTGATCATCATGGTCCAGGCGTCGTAATATGCTTTCTTGATCTGCGCGACCGTCCATTCCTGAGGCATGTTGATAGTTTTTGAAATAGCACCGGAGATGAACGGCTGCACCGCTGCCAGCATCTTCAGATGCCCGTAAGGATGAATGTATCTCCGCCCTTTTTTTCCGCATTTGTTGGCGCAGTCAAATATCTCATAATGCTCTACCCGAAGATGCGGAGCCCCTTCCAGAGTCATAGTGCCGCAGATGTATCGGTTGGCAAGATCTATCTGTTCCTGGCTGAAGCCGAGAGTGTTAAGCATTTTACCTTCTTTTCCGTCCATCAACTTTGCATACAGCTCTTCTCCTAAAGCCCATCTGCTGAACAGCTGCTCGATGTCCATGGTATTCCTTAATTCTTTTTCAACCTTCTCCAGAGCTTTGGAAGTGAAACCTTTTTGCAATAAGGATTCTTTATTGATGGCCGGGCTTCCTTCAAAATTTCCGCGGCCTAGGCAATAAGCGATTATCTCCTTGATCTGCTTCTCGCTGTAACCTAGCTTATGCAGCGCTTTAGGTACAGAATTGTTGACTATCTTAAAGAAGCCGCCTCCGGCAAGTTTCTTGTATTTTACCAAAGCATAATCCGGCTCTACGCCGGTGGTGTCGCAATCCATGACCAACCCGATGGTGCCGGTAGGAGCCAAAACTGTGACTTGTGCATTCCTATACCCGAATTGCTCTCCTAATTCTAAAGCCTTATCCCAGCAGTCATGAACTGCATCGAGCAATTCCGTCGGACATAAATTTTGATTGATCGCTTTCGGCCGGATACTCAATCCTTCGTAATCGTCCGTATCATATGCTGCCCGGCGATGATTTCTTATCACCCTAAGCATGGATTCTTTATTTTCAGGGTATCGTTCAAATGCTCCCAAGATACTGGCAAGTTCAGCAGAGGTTGCATAACTTTGCCCGGTCATGATCGCGGCCATGGTTCCGGCGATGGCATGGCTTTTATCGCTGTCGTAAGGGATCCCCTGCAGCATCAGCAGGGTGCCCAGATTTGCGAATCCTAACCCGATAGTCCTATATTCAAAACTTTTTTTGGCGATCTCTTCCGAAGGGAAGTGAGCCATGAGCACGGAAATCTCTAAAGCTATCGTCCATAAGTGGATAACGTGCCGGTATCCCTGCACATCAAATTCTCCTTTTTCTTCATCATATAACCTTACCAGATTGATCGATGCTAAATTGCAGGCGGTGTCGTCCAAAAAAACGTATTCGCTGCAGGGATTGGTCGCTCTAAGCCTTCCTCCGGCCGGACAGGTATGCCATTCGTTCATAGTCGTGTCGAATTGAACTCCGGGATCGGCGGAAGCCCAGGCGCAGTATCCGATGTCATCCCATAATTTTTCTGCAGGAAGGATTTTCATAACCTCGCCGGTGATCCTTCCCTTCAGTTCCCACATCCCTTTATTTTCTAAAACTTCAAAAAAAGTGTTAGGGATGCGTACGGAATTATTGCTGTTCTGTCCTGAAACGGTTAGATATGCATCCGACTCATAATGGGTGTCAAATTCTTTTAGAGGAAGATCATACCCCTGCTTGGCTAAATCGATGGCGCGCACGATATAATTCAGAGGGATCTTATTATCAGCAGCTTCTTTCATCGCTGACTGCACTTCCTGATGTTCCAACGGCTTCTCTTTGTTTTTTGCAGATTCTATCAGCTTAGATAATTTCTCATTAAGTGTTTTGCTTCCTGCGACTAAACTGGCGACTTTTTCTTCTTCTCTAGTTTTCCACCACACGAAATCTTCTATTTCCGGATGGTCTAGATCAAGACAGACCATTTTAGCCGCTCTTCTGGTCGTCCCCCCGGACTTGACGCTGCCGGCGGCGACATCAAAAATCTTCAGGAAACTCATCAATCCTGAACTCTGTCCGCCGCCTGAAAGTCTTTCTCCTTTTCCGCGCAGATTGGAAAAGTTGCTTCCTGTACCGCTGCCGTATTTGAATATTCTAGCTTCCCGGGTGAGCAGGCTGAAGATCCCGCTGGGCCTGACCAGATCGTCGGTGATGCTCTGGATAAAACACGCATGCGGCTGGCTTCTGGTGTATGCATCTTTGGAAAATTCTAATTTTTTAGTGATAGGGTCAACAAAACTATGTCCCTGCGCAGGACCGGTCAATCCATAAGCCCAATTCAATCCGGTGGTAAACCACTGCGGGCTGTTAGGGGCTGCATATTGATGTATAATCATGAAAACCATCTCTTCGTAGAAAACCGTTGCGTCCTGTGATGAAGAAAAATAACCGTAATGTTCTCCCCAATGCTTCCAGCAGCCGGCGATGCGGTGCGCTACCTGCTTGATGCTGGTCTCGCTGCCGGTGATGATTTTCCCATTTTCATCAAGAAGAAGTTCGCCATCTTCGCTGCGTAAAGGGACGCCGGCCTTACGAAAATATTTTTGCGCCAGGATATCGGTAGCTACCTGCGTCCAGAACGAAGGCACTTCCACGTCATTCATCTGGAATACTGCCGAACCGTCCGGATTGCGGATAGCGGAAGTTCGTTTTTCATAGTTGCACATGTCGAAGGGGCTGATACTTTCTTTAGTGAAATATCGCTTAATCTGAAGCCCTTTTTGTTCCGTCAATGTGCTTAAGTATTCCCGGTCCATCTGCCACCCTTTTTTAATTAAATATTTTGATTAAATATAGCTACTCCTACGTTTCTTTCTTTCGTCTTCCGTTAATGCGGGCAATAAAATCAGGTGCTTACTGCCGCCCCCTATTTACAATCAAGTCGTTTCCACCAGTCTTTGACTGGTGGCGCACTCGTAAGTCAAAATGCACAGTTCCCTCGACTACAGCGAGTGACCAGAGCATTTTGACATAGCAAACCACTTAACTACATAAAGATTTGTTTTCACTCGAAAGGAAAACTATCCTTTCGGTGTGCAAGAAATGAGACAAATATCTCATTTCTGCACTGAAAATAAGTATTCTCTTATTTTCATGTGCCGGAAAAGTAGTTTCTTTTCCCAGCACTTTATTGCGTAGTTATGTTTCTTCTTGTAGTGGTTACTTTTCTTCACTCTTTTTGTGATGGTTTGAAATGAAAGTTACCCCTTTAAATAGTTTTTAGTTTTGGGAAATATATATCCTTCAGCTTCGTTCGTTTGTTTTTGAGTATTGATTAAAATGTGTGAGAAGTGATGGAAATTATGCGTTCGAATATTCCATTTTCTAAAGGTTTTTTTTCATTTAGAAGAATTTTCAATCAAAGCAAAAACGGCTGATATCAGCCGTAAATAATAAATATATCCCTATAATAATGCCCCATCATGCCTGCAAAAATAACTCCGGAAGAATGTAAAAATCTCTGTAAAGATTGCACCACCTGTTGCGACTATGCTACTATAAAAATCCCCCCTCCTCAAACAAAAGAGGATATTGACGAAATACGCTGGTTATTACTCCATAAGATTACTATTTTCACAGAATATAACAAATGTTGGTATATAAAAATCTACAATAAATGCATCGCCTCAGGCCAAAATGGCCTTTGTACTATCTACTCGACTAGGCCGGAGATCTGTAGAAATTACTCCCATAACGCCTGTGAACGATATAAAGGCCGTGAATATGTAAAAGAGACCAACATCTTTAATACCGAAGCAGAATTTTTAGAATTTGTTAATAAAAATCCAAAGTTAAGAAAAATAAACGCCTAACCCTCCATTAAGATTTTTCCGTTAAATTCGGCTAATGTTAGCCCAGCAAATATTAATATTTATATAACCTCAATGTTTATCAATTCAAATGAACCATATAGTAATTGAAAAAAAAATAAATGGCAAGACCGTTAGATGTATTTTTATCTTCAAAAAATATTCTGAGCGAGATTTCAAATCGGATTTTGAAGAATTTGTCCAGCTTCAAACCGGAAAAAAGAAAATAGGGGATTTTGTCGAATTTCATAAGTACAACTTAACTGAATTTACTGAGATCCCTTACAGTTATTTCATCGAATACGGGACAAAATTATTCAGTGAAACCATGTTCAATTTACTTGAGCAAAGGCCGGATTTCATTCTCTCTGACGAGTTAAATATACAAATATTCTTCCGTAGCATAAAAGATCTGGACTATTATTTTGCAACGGTAGATAAATCAATTAACGCTGAGAATGCTTGCTTTATTGCCGCAGGTACGTGGTTTTTATTCAATATTGTTGCCCCTTATTTTTACTTTAAAAAATTTGAATTTAGTATAGTCATAAGGTATTTTCTTCATGAGTTAACACATTATGTTGATATGGTTCAAAAGAACTTGAGTTGGGATATAAACCGGAATTATGAAACTAAAATCAGAAATATTGTTGGGAGGAAAAGTGCTTATGGTATCAATTATCTATATAATTCTTTATTTAATCTACGGGAAGAGGGTCTTGCAGACTTTATTGCCAGATGTGAATCGCCAGAGATGGATATCAGTGGAGATGCAATGAAGGCATATAACTCTAATCTCAGAAAATTAGCATTTATGAGGTATAAGAAAGATGCCTCAAAATTCTATTTTGATAAGATTAGCCATGGTAATCTAACTCCTACCGGCGAATATTCTACTGGAAGAAATATGTGCCTTATTGTCGCCATGTCCATTTCAAAAGAAATTAAATCTCCATTCACTGTTAGAGTTAATAAAGAAAAATTTTTTGGATATAATTTTAATGATTTTGATCATTACTTATCCAAAGGGGTTACCATCTATGTTTCCGGTATCCATAAAGACATTATAGCTAGGACAATAGCGCTGATGAGACCAACTAATCATTATTATTTCTTGAAAGTTTATGAAAAAGCATGCGATGTTATGGGCATATCCGATAAAAATAGGGCAATGACCCAAAGACGGTTTTTTAGATTAGTACAAGAAGCTAAAGAAATAAGTAAGTCTCAGAATAAGAGATTGATAGAGAAAGGTGGTTTTGTATACGTACAATCAGACCTACCATTATCCTAATTATTTATTTGGCCGGTAGTGGTCGGTTTTTCTTGAAGTTAATTTTAAATACCTGTCTTTTTTTCTAGGCTGTATGATTTTAGAAAGCCTCTACTTTTTCCTCCCGGGATATGTCGCTAACATGGCCCCGGTATTATTACGCCGCATCCCTTTCGGTTCGAAGCCGATCCATGCTAAATTATTCGGAAGCCATAAGACCTGGAGAGGATTGGCTGCCGCAACATTAGCCGGCGGACTGGTTTTTTGGCTGCAGAAAGGATTGTTCGCAGCCGGTTTTGAAAATTTTGCCTTGATCGATTATGCTGATTTTCCGGTGTGGTTTGGATTTCTGCAGGGCGCCGGGGCAATTTTGGGCGATCTGGTAAAAAGTTACTACAAGCGGAAATCGGGGATCAAGCCGGGAGAACCCTGGCTGTTCTGGGATCAGATCGATTTTGTTATCGGAGGCATCGTGCTGGGGTTTTTGTGGTACGTCCCCCCGGCCATGACAGTTTTGGTCTTAATCCTGCTGAGCCCGGTCTTACATGTATTGGCAAATAATATTGGGTATTGGTTAAAGATTAAAGAAACAAGGTTCTGATCACAGGCCGATATTACCGGTGGCTAAATCCATTAAGATGCATTCTAATTCATAGGTATTCCCGTTCTTGCAGAAATCATGCGGACTTTTTCCGAGGGCTTTGTTATTAGAATCATAAAACCAATCTACCAGCTCATCTTTTTTAGGAAAATAAGCGTCTAAAACTTTGCTGAGATCAGGCCCGGCAATCCGGTACACCTCTTGCAATCTTTGATCGGCGTTGTCCATGGTTTAGTAAAATCAAGCCCTTATTTAATATTTACTATTTTTATTCTTATTTAGGTACCACTGCAGCTGCCGTGCTAATGAATAGAGTGAAACTCCTCCGGCGACCAAATATCCTGCTGTAAGAAGTATTTTAGTGAAAGGGAATAAAGGATTGGTCGCAACAAGCAATACTGCTAAAGAAGCCGTCCTCATAAAAAACATGGGCGCCTGCAGTCCGGAACGCAGGTTTATCGCCAGCGCGGTCAAAAATAATCCGGCGGCTATGAAAGGATAAAAGTCCTGCACATAAAATCCCACTTTGATCAATGCTAAAAAGGTGACTATGCTGTCTGACAGCAGGTCAAAATATTTCCCGTATCGGGTCGGCCTGTGCAGCCTGGCCACTACTCCGTCAAGAGCATCACCGGTGAGATGGAGTGCCGCGAAGAGCGCAAACAGATAATAATTTTCAAAAAGGAAATACATGGCTGAGATGCCGGAGATAAAGGATAACGCGGTGATGTGGTTGGCGGTGATTCCTGCTCCGGCCAACGATCTGCCGACCCTTTCCAGCTTTTTGCTTCTGTAAGCCCTGAAATTTTCTATGAGGTTCATCTTGAGACCAATATTTTTGTAAATTTTTCTTGATATCCTTTGATTCTGTCTTGATTTAAGTTATCTATAAAATGCAACAGCTGGGAATTGAATTCTTCGGCGATCCAGAACATCTCTGAAACTTCTGTTTTGGTGACACTAAAATCGATGTAATACTGTTTATCTATGCGTTCTTTTTTAGCGGCGGCTATTTTTTCATTATCAATACCAAATATTTCTTTTAAGAGCATTATCGCTCCGGCGTGATTTTCACATTTAATCCCGGTCTTGAATAGAAGCGCCAACAAGCTATAATACATTGAATAATAGGTTAGCGCTACAGAATCTTTGAGATTATTGATCTGAAATAATGCTTTCGCAGAGCGAAGCGACTCTTCAGAACGCTGTAAGTACGCAGTCTTTATTTCTTCGCTCGGCTCTACCGCCTGAATTTTCTTTTCTTTCTTTAATCTAAGCAAAAAACTGTTTTTTTTCATAATATAGTTCAATCCCCTTGATGATGGCATGATTCTTCTCAATTTCTTTTATGAGCAGGCTGTCCGGATCATATTTTCCGATCTTCACGCTGGCTTTAGTATTCAGTTGTTCTATTTCCTTTTTAAGTTCTTGGTTGGTAGTCTCGATATAAATGTCTATGTCGCTGTCCTTATGCGCCAATCCTTTGGCGTATGATCCGAAGAGCACCGCCAGCTTGATCTTAGGTTCGGCTTTTATTTTTAGTATGATGTTCCTCAGCAGCGGATATTCTTTGGCTGTCTGTATAAGCTTGTAATGTTCGGCGATAAAGGCGCTTTCCTGCGCTTCCAGCGTTTTTTTTAAGAAATAAATCTTGTTCCGCCCTTCCTGCCGGTAATCGACTATGTTGTCCCGTTCCAATTCTTTTATTTTTCTGGAACTCATCATCTGGTTAGTTTTCAGTTTTTTAGCCAACCCCCGGATATGGTTGGCTGCTTTTAGCAGATCCAGGATTATTTCCTTATTGTAATCTTTTTGTGACATGTGTAACACTTTTGTTAAAGAATATATAAATGTTTGGGTTTGTAAGCCCATTCTCCAAACATTTATTTGTTCACAGCAACATATATAAAATACACCTATAAAAACCTTACTGCATGAAACTATATGATCCAGAAGTTGAAAAAGCTGTCGCCAAGATCAAGGAAGCCAAAGCTAAGACCGTCTGCATCCAGCTGCCGGACGGCATGAAACCTGCTGCGAAAGAGATTGCCGATAAGATCGAAGCGGGAACCGGCGCTAAAGTATTGATCTGGCTGGGCAGCAATTTCGGCGCCTGCGACATACCTTTTGGATTGGACCGGATGGGCGTAGAAATGCTTATCAGCTGGGGCCATAACCGGTTTCATAAGAAAGCAGGTGGATGGTAAGATGTGGTCGGCAGGCAGCATCGCGGGTGGAGCATAAAAACATGAAGATTTTACTCCTAGACGCGCCGTATTCAGGTTCGGTTGAACTGTGCAAGGAAACTATCGCTTATCTGAAAAAAAAGAAATATCAAAAAGTCGCCTTGTACGCTTCCGTGCAGTTTGTGAACAAATTAGATGCGGTAAAAAAACAGTTGGCCGATAATAAATTTACTGCCATCACTTCTCTGGCAGATAGAGCTGATGTGAAAGGGCAGCTGTTAGGCTGCGATAATTATCATGATTCCCTGCACCTTGAAAAGCATGATTTTGACTGCTATCTATACATCGGCGATGGGAAATTCCATCCCTTAGCCTTGGTCTATGCACAGAAAGGCCGGCCGGAAGCGAAAGAAGTGGTCTGCGATGATCCGCTGGCGAAAAAGATGTCGCTGATAACCATCGATGATATTAAAGCCATCCTTAGGAAATACCGCGCTTCGCTGATGAAGTTTCTCGCGGCTAAAACCGTGGGAGTGATAATCACCATCAAGCCGGGCCAGGAGCAGTTCCGGCCGGCAGCGGATTTAGAAAAGCGGTTTCCTGAAAAAAATTTTTACTATTTTATAGACAACGTGGTTTCATTTGATCAGCTGGAAAATTTCAATTTCATCGAGGTCTGGGTAAATACTGCCTGTCCGAGAGTCGGATTTGATGACCAAGAGAAATTCTGGGGGGGAGTCATCAACCTGAACGATGCTTTTCTGGCTGAAGAAACGCTGGGCAAAGAAAGCGTGATGAACAAGATTTAGGTTTCATCGGTTTTAGCGTTTGTCCGGCGCATCAGACATACAGGTGCTCAAACCGGTCATTTCTCCGCAATCTTATCTGCGGGTTATATCCGTTCATCTTGTCGCCGGTAAATACAAATTCCTGCACCCGCAGATTGTCAAACATATAATATTTGTAATGCGTGTCGTACAAGTCTTCCACAAAATAGGTGCCTTTTTTCAGCTTATCGACCAGCAGCACGAACAATGCGGAGAAGACGCCGATGGACGCCTGCAGGTAGGTAGCATTAGTCCCTATGACCGAAATGTTCGGGACAGTATTAAAATAGTATACTTTTTTGTTTTTATACCGCAGCAGCACCCCGATGTTTTCAGAACCATCTAATATATTGGTTAAATTATCTGCCGCATCTAACTGCTGTTGATTTACATCTTTTTCTTTCCGGTAAATCTTGGAGAGGGCGTCCATAGTTTTCATATGTATCGCATATAAAAATTTGGAAGGTATATCGTATTTGCGGGCGATAGTAAGATTCTCTTCATGCAGCACTAATGCTCCAAGGGGATATTCCTTCAATTTCAAGATCGGCTTTAAGACCGGCCGCATATCTTCCGTGTTGCTGATAGCGTTTGGGAGCAGCAATTTTACTTTATCTTTGCCCAGCACCCTGCCGCCGGGATCGTATACATCCTCAACTAAAAATTCATGGGCTGACCAAGTGATCATGGCTTTCCATTTTCTGGCAATCATCGAAGTGTCGTACTCAAAATGGACTATCTCTCTGGGGATGCCATGTTTTTCGATGCCGTAACGGACGAACATATTGACATTTCCCGGGTTCATCCCCGCGCAAAGAATGTTTCTGGCGTTATTCCATCTATGTTTTTTGGAAAATATCTCTGAGATGAGGTTAGATATGGTTTTCTTGTTGTCGTTGATAGCGGTGTTGATGTAATCAACTCCGGCCTCGTTGGAAGCTTCGATCAAGGGAATCGAGTCTGCATCAGTAAGATCAACGATTATATTTATGCGGTATTTTTTCAGTATGGACCGATATTCTTTTTTGCCGGAGGGTAATTTGATCTCCCGGTTAAGAAACACATAATCAAGATATTTGTGGTCAATATACGGGTTATCGGCCAATTTTTTGTTTTTATCCAGTAATACTAGTTTGTTGAATAAGTCCCGGTGATGCACTAGATTATGGAGGAAAGCATTCGCCAATCCTCCCGATGCTCCTAAAACCAACAGGTTCGGTTTTGTTTTTCGACTCATTTTTTCCCTTTTTTGATATTTCTTTGAGATATATTCTCTAAAAATATAAATTCTTTGGTTTTCATCGCAGCTCTTGCAGGCCATTTTTCCGTCGTCAGAAAAGAAAGTTTTAAATACTAACGTGATATTCTTTTTCTCAAGAAACCGAAATTTTTTTCGTGTTTTTGCCAAAATAAGAAATTATAAAACAAAAGAGGTGGGTTTATACAATGGCAGAAGTTGTTGCAAAAGTAGGAGTTAAGAAAGTTAAGGGTTACCTTTATTTCGTCGACAAGAAAGGTAATGTCGCCCGCGCTGCTATGAGCAGGGCCGGAAGAAAGAAAGGTAAGGCAAAAGTAGAAGTTGTCGCTAAAGCCGGTGTCAAGAAAGTGCCTGGATTTCTGTATTTTATCGACAGCAAGGGGCATGTTGCCAGAGCGATGATGGCTCGCGGCAGGAAAGGCAAGAAAAAAGGCGGCAAGAAGAAGAGAAGAATTTAGAGAGATTAGAATAACCTTAGTTTAGCAGATATTTATCGTTCAAATCTCTCTAATAGTGTTTTGAAAGGCATTGCAATTCAAAACACCCTTTAATTTTTTTTCTCTTTTTTCTTTTTTAATGTTTTAAGATCTTATGTTTTTCTGGCATTTAATATCTTCACCGGCACGGGCTAATATGAAACCCTATGCTTCGCAGGTCACTAATAGTCTCGCTAAACCGATGTTTTACGTCGTTGGTCGGCGTTCCCCGTACATGAAATTAAGAAACTACTTAATTTCAGTACAGAAAATCAATAGTTTTTGATTTTCTTGTAAGGGACAAGCCCCTTGCCGACGTGAATGTGATTTTTGAACACGCTCGGAAAGGGTTAGTGACCAAGGGTTTCATATTAGCCTCCGGCACTCTATTATCCCGAAACTGGTTTACATCACGAAAGTGGTTTACACTTTAACTCCTCCCAAACTTCTTTTGGAGTCTTATAATAAAGGCTCATGTGGAGCCTTTCTTCATTATAATGCTTAACAAAATCTCCAAAAGAAGAAAATGAGCCGGTAGCAAATTCTTCTTTGTACGTTCTGAAGAATCGTTCTACTTTACCATTAGTTTGTGGCCTATTCACCCTCGCTAAAGAATGTTTTATTCCTAAAACATCTAATGTTGCTCGAAACATTGTATTTTCTTGCTTTGCATTAGGATGATTTGAATAATATTGCGAGCCATGATCAGTCATTACGGCTTTTGGTTTACCCCATTCAGCTATGCCTGAATGCAAGAGAATAAGACTATTTTCTGCTGTCTGTCTTTTGAACACGCCATGGCTTGTAATTAAGCGTGTTCTATCATCTATATACACGCTGACATTCGTTCCAGAGAAAGGGTCGTATGACCAATCAGTATGCCACAGATCATTTGGATTTGGAAGTTCGTAACGAACCCACTTCCTCGATTTTTGTTTCTTGATATTTGGCTCAACCATTCCATTTCGCACTAAAACTTTCTCTATTTGTCTGTGCGAAATAGCAAATCCTTTTCTCTTAAGGATTTGCTCAATATGGCATGCGCCATAACGGTGTCTTCGTCTAATATCGAGTATGATTTCAACAGCAGTTTGGTTAAGAATTGTTTCTGAACGACCTGTTTTATGGTCTTTTAAGCCGTCCCAACCAAATTCTTTGTAAGATCGCACGATTTTTGAAATTGCCATACGGCTGATTCCTTGAGAAAACGCAATTTTTGTTGTAGAAACACCATTCAACTTTTGCTTAACAACCCATACACGTTTTTTAAAATTAAGTTTATACATATAACCTCACCAAGAGGTTATATTAGATGTAAACTAAAAACGTGATACTACATATCTTCACCGGCACGGGCTAATATGAAACCCTCGGTCACTAACCCTTTCCGAGCGTGTTCAAAAATCACATTCACGTCGGCAAGGGGCTTGTCCCTTACGGGGAACGCCGACCAACGACGTAAAACATCGGTTTAGCGAGGCTGTTAGTGACCTGCGAAGCATAGGGTTTCATATTAGCCACCGGCACGAAAACATTTATATATGAGCAGGATATATTCTATCGTTGAAAACTAGTATTAAGTAAAAAGCTAGTAGTAAAGTTATTAAAAATAAAACGAGGTGTGAAATAAATGAGGAAAACAGTTTTAGTTTTGTTGGGACTTCTAGCCATTTCTTTGGTAATCACTGGTTGTGCAGAGCCGCAAACTGTAGATTTGACTGATGAAGAAGGGAATGTTGTTGGACAGGCCGTAAGGTATTCTCCAGGGAAGTATAAATCTCCTGGTGTGGTAAAACAGTGCGTGCCTAAAACAGCAGCAGAGCTTTGTCCTTTAGCAGCAGCGGGCACCCTTACTGCAGGAAACGTGTTGGGAAGCGCGTGCGGGTCGTTGAGTGACGGCTGCGGCAGTCAAGTGAACTGCGGAAGTTGTGTAGTTGGAGACTTAGCTGTAGCAAGCTGTGTAGCTAACAAGTGCACGAATGGGGAATTGGATTTGACTATAGCTAAGGCTAATAAATTTGTACCGATGCTAGGGTTAGGATGCCAAGATTCTGACGGCGGTGTTGTTCCAAGCGTTAAAGGAACAGTTTCTCTGCTTGACAAAGGCGTGGCAGTGTCTAGCTTGTCAGACACATGTACTGGAGGTAACCTCATCGAGCTATCCTGTTACAGCGGTGATAAACTGGATCAATTGATGGTCAATAGTTTGGTTACTTGCAAATACGGCTGTGCAGACGGAGCCTGTCAGATAGGTTAAGCCTTTAATTTTTTCTTTTTTTTATTATATTTTTGTATTTTCGTTATCCCTGATTTAAATAAAGTATTCTGAAAATAAGACACTGTTTCTTAATCGGCAGATTAAAATAGGAGTAGTTCTTTCCTCTTAACA